>DUVA01000112.1 GCA_012841305.1 Bacillota bacterium
AAGTACCTAGCCTTGAAGGTGCATTCATCAATCATAGACGACCCCGGCCTCCGGCCCTACGGAATTAAGGTTTCGTCCAGTAAAGGGGTTGTACGTCTCCAGGGGATAGTTGACGTGTTCGCGGAGAAAATGAGGGCTGAAGACATAGCCGCAAGCGTCATCGGGGTAACCCGCATCGAGAATAACCTGACAGTATCTACTGACGGCCGCATAACCGATGACGACATAAATTTCGAAGTTGCTGAGGAACTTAGATTGGCGCCTAATGTAGACATCAGCAAAGTCTATGGAGACAGCAAGAAAGGAGTTGTCCACCTTTATGGAGATGTGGAGAACCCTGACGAAGCCAAGGCAGCTATATGGGCTGCAGCAAAAGCCCGAGGGGTCAAGGATATCGTAAGCCACATCGCCGGTACACGTGATATAGACATTACGGGTAGGACTATTCCCGCCCCTTCTGAGTCCACCGTTCCGGAACAGGCAGCCAGGGAGCTCATGGATGCTCTTAGCGAATACGAAGCCTCCCTCCCCCGTCCCATCCGCGTGTCTGTCAAGGACGGCACCATAGTAATGGAAGGCGAAGTCGCAACCTTAGAGCAGAAAAGCGTCATAGAAAAAAAGGCCCGCCTCATTATCGAGGGTTATGGCAGGCAGGTGACAGGCATCGACAACCGAATCATCTTGGACATGCGTTAACCGGCTTCTCAAGCAGGCCGCTTCGAAGGCCCTCTCTCAATCCTTGATCAAGCCACCGTGATATTGGAGTTCATATACCTTCGTCTCTCCGCGCAGCATCCACTCCCTGCCTGAGAACTGTGAAATGTCACCGTCATTGAGGTCAATATAGGTTATATCCCCTACTGAATACTGGTACCCACCTAAGAAACGTCCCTCTTCGTATAATGAGGAAAGGGCTTTTCGCAGAATCTCTCCTGCCTGAGCCTGATCCATTTGCTCCGGCTCCAGAATACGTCCATAGTAGTTCATTGCCCAAACAGGCTTACCATCGTAGTAGACGACTTCCTGGCCGATGAAATCCGACCCTCCGAAGTAGCTGTCAAGATAGGAAAACGGACCGGAATGATATTGCAGGTCCCAAGACTCAGGGCGGTAGGAAAGGCTCCTAGGCCCTCCCCCTATATAGGTCGCAGCTTTAGCCTGTACCACGAAGTCTGCAAGGTCCTCTAAAGAAAGTTCACTCACCTTTCGTCGTCCCTCCGCTTCGCGTGGACGGCAAGCTCAAACCCAATCACAAACTACCGTCCTCCGAGATTAATCTTAACATTATCAATTCAATACGAAGCCTAGATCTCCTGCAGCCCAACTATGCAAGAGAAGTGTACTTGCTTTTGCATGGCACATGATAGAGCCGATGCGCCTTTCCTTGTTTCTGTGGTTTTGGCGCACTTATTGCATAACAAAGTCAGCAGTTGTCGTCTCATGCTTGACCCCCAGCCGGCCGGGTCGGCATACCTGACGACATCGCCAGGGCCTGTCTTTTCCTCACCCA
>DUVA01000113.1 GCA_012841305.1 Bacillota bacterium
CAGTCGGAACGTGCAATCACTTTCGGTATTTCCACCTCATCTATTATGTTGCACTGATATCCTCGTCGACGAATTAGGTCGATTGCTGCTTCATCACTATCGCAAGCATAAAAACTGACCTCATGGCCCAGCAAAGTATCTGCAAGTACAAGACTTCTATATATGTGCCCAAATCCCACACTCGAACTTCCATTTACAACAAAGGCATAATGCAAACGTCTGATTAGGGCGTCACTTATGAGCCAATCCGTAACAGAATCTACATCAATTCCTTCATGTTCCGGCATGACGAAAACAGATACGCTCTTTCCAAACCTTGATTGACTACACACATACTGTGGGCGAGTAATCAGAAATGCACCGGTTTCTCGATATCTCTTGGGAAGCCATTGTCTATTCAGCCTCTCCTTGTAGCCTGGGACAATCTCTGATCCCACTTCGTTCCATGTCAGACAGCTGTCATCAACCACCGAAAGCAACGTATCAACGCTTCTTGAGGAGAACTCTTCAATCGCACAATTCAATGTATGTATGCTCAATAGCGGTGATGTTGGTTGTAGCGTAACAACAAAGTCATAGCTTTGATTTTTCGTTGATACCACATAGTCCAATGCATCCTTAATGACGGGATCTAAAGGAACATCGTCTGCTGCAAGATCCGAAGGTCTATGTCTTACAGTCACCCCGTACCTAGAAACATAGCTTAGTATCTGTTCATCATCGGACGTAACCACGATATCAACTATGTAATTACATTGCTGTGCTGTATTCAAGCTGTAATGAATAAGGGGTTTCCCGTTTAACAGCCGCATATTCTTACGAAAAATACCTTTTGACCCACCCCTTGCAGGTATGACTGCCAAGCCTTTCAGCACAATACACCTCTTTCTTGTCCGGAAGCAATCAATCTGGCCTCAATACTCTTTACCCTCGACAATATTTAAAGCCTAGGGAATACACGAATTCACACCGATCATCCTAAGAAATTTAGCAAGATTCGTTCGCCACCCTGATGCCCAGACAGCTTCGATATTTGGCACATCCATTTGATACTGCCTTCCCCTAATCATGTTGGCTAACTCACTTGCTGACGTGAAAAACGAAACCCAGTTGCGTGGAAGATATCGTCTCGCAATAGGAATACCCAGTGCAAACACTGGTTTCATGAAGGCAATGGCCTCGAATAGAGCTGTCGAGTAGCCACCTACCACTGCATCACAACTCCCAATTAGATCGTATAAATCACAATCACGTACTATAGATATCTTTGTCGCCTGCCTAAGTAGTTCATAATGAGATTGATTCAGTCTCTCAGCAGGGTGCAGTTTGTATATAATGTTATAGTTCGACGACAAACATCTATCCAGTTCTACAGCAATGTGTAATAACTCCTCTGTAATGGTAGGCTGTGACAGCACTAAGACTCTTTCTGGGAGGCTGTCACCCCCACAAGTGATCTCTTGCGGCCTACCACCTGTGTTCATCAAGTATTCACTAAGGTACGGGTAACCTATCGTAACCTTTTTCGAAGGTAGCCTTTGAAGCTCTTCCG
>DUVA01000114.1 GCA_012841305.1 Bacillota bacterium
AATGCCTTTAGTTGTATGGGTAGTGGGTAAAGCAGGAAGCAAGCTCAGGCGAATAACCGGACTTATCCAATCGACTATTGCCGATGTCACCACCGTCCTCCAGGAGACTCTCTCCGGGATTAAGGTAATCAAGGCTTTCACCATGGAAGCCCATGAGATGGAGAGATTCAGACGGAGAAACGAAGGGAACTTCCAAGCGTCAATGCGCGGAGTAAAGGTGCATGCAGTAATAACGCCTGTTATAGAGTTGCTGTCAGTCTTCGGTCTTGCAGGCGTCCTGTGGTTCGGGGGGAGGAGGGTCATAGAAGGCGGGTTGACTGTAGGAGAATTCATGGCATTCCTAGGCGCTGCAGGGACTCTTCCCACTCCTCTTGCAAGGCTTTCTGCTTCGTATGGAGGACTCAACCAAGCACTGGGTGCTGCTTTGCGTGTTTTTAGTTTGCTTGACCAGACACCTGAAGTCGAGGAACCAAACGACACAATTCCCCTGCCTGAACCTGTGGAGGGGCGCATTGATTTCGACGGTGTCAGCTTCGCATACCGTCCTTCTGAACCGGTGCTGCATGATATAGAACTCACTGTAATGCCGGGGGAAGTGGTAGCCCTGGTAGGCCCGAGCGGGTCCGGGAAAACTACTATTGTAAACCTTATTCCCAGGTTCTATCAGCCTACTTCGGGCAAGGTGTATGTTGACGGGTGTGATATCAGCAAGATTACTTTGCGCTCCTTACGCCGTCAGATAGGACTGGTCCCTCAAGAGACCGTCCTATTCAGTGTGAGCATAAGCGAGAATATCAGGTACGGCAGTCAACGCGCGGGTATGAAAGACATTGTGAAAGCTGCCAAGCTTGCTAACGCTCATGATTTCATTATGCAGCTTCCCTTGCAATACGATACACCTGTAGGGGAGAAAGGCGTTACATTATCCGGCGGTGAGAGGCAGAGAATCGCGATTGCCAGAGCAATCCTAAGGGATCCGAGGATACTGATACTGGATGAAGCCACGTCATCGTTGGACCCTGAATCCGAGGCTGAGGTGCAGGAAGCCTTGACAAGGCTGTTCCGGAACAGGACGACTCTGGTAATTGCCCACCGGCTGTCCACAATCCAGATGGCAGACAGGATCCTTGTGATAGACAGAGGAAGGATTACGGAGTCGGGAAATCACAGAGAACTCATGGCAAAAGGAGGCCTTTATGCGAGGCTTGCTTCCTTGAGATTTCGTGATGATTCCAGCGAGGATCAAGGCCAAGGGCAAGCTCTTACCGGTGTATGAGCCTGCTATGGCGCTCTTGGTCTGCGTAACGTGTCCCGATCGTGATCGTATTAGGTGACCGGTGTTGCGTTCGGGGACTGCGCGCTCGCGGCGCGCCTCGTTCGAATTTAGCGCATGGTCGCCTGAGCAGGCATAGACAGCGCATATACCCGAAAGAAGCGGGAATTTCCGGGAGCCTGGCAATTGGTGACCGGTGTTGCGTTCGGGGACGGCCTGCTCGCGGCAGGCCTCGTCCGAATTTGGCGCGTAGGCATGCCAAATTCTTGAACGCCCCTCACTGCAAGCCCCGGTCACCTAAATGGACCGAAATAGTGCTCATGCCTGAAAGAAGCGGAGATTCATGGTAACCGGCAAGGTGTAGGGAAAAGGAGCGGAGGTTCGCGACAACCTTGCAAAATATAGGGAGACATGAGTCAAATAAGGGGGACAGCCCGAAATGCGTGCCATGATTATGGCTGCAGGGGTAGGAGCTCGCCTCGAGCCATTGACCATAAATGTGCCGAAGCCAATGGTACCTGTAGTCAACAAACCTGCTATGGAGCATATTATTGCCCTTTTGAGGCGGCATGGAATAACTGAAGTCGTAGCTAACTTATGGTACCTTCCTGAACACATTGAAGGATACTTCGGTAATGGCGACGATTTTGGCGTAGAGCTGCGTTACTCTCGCGAAGAACAACTGCGAGGCACTGCCGGAGGTATGCTTGCTGCGAAGGATCTGCTTCTTTTGGATGATGGCTGGGAGGAGGCTTGCAAAGGACCGGCTTCCGGGACATTCGTCCTAATGGCAGGAGACGCGCTGACCACTGCAAACCTGACAAGGCTTATCGAGTTCCATAGATCACGGAATGCATTGGCGACTATCGGACTCAAACGTGTAGACGATGTATCCGGGTTTGGGATAGTCATTACAGACGAAGACGGAAGGATCATCAGGTTCCAGGAAAAACCCAGGCCTCCCGAGGCTGACAGTGATCTCGCCAATACCATGATATACGTATTTGAGCCTGAGATTCTTAAGTATATTCCGTCATGTGGGACGCCTGATTTCGGGCGCGACATATTTCCTTTATTGGTCGGGGAAGGCGTGCCTTTCTACGGCCTTGCTTTAGATGAGTACTGGTGCGATATCGGAACTCTGGCGAAGTACCATGCTTCACACAGAGATATTCTTAACGGCAAAGCAGGCCTTGCGCTGCCAGGGGAAGAAGTGAGGCAGGGAGTCTTTGTGTGTGAAGGAGCAGAGCTGCACGATAGCGCTACATTGTGTGCGCCTGTGTTCATAGGAGAGCATGTTACAATCGGACAAGATGCGACTATAGGCCCTTATAGTGTTATTGGAGACAGATGTGAAATCAGCGAGCAGGCCGTTGTTTCCGGGAGTATAGTCTGGAATAATACCAAGGTTGGGCGAAGAGCAAACCTTGTGGATTGTGTAGTGGGGAGCGATTGCTACCTTGCTGCCGGGGCCTCCCTTGGTGAAGGTGTTGTGCTCAGTGATGAATGTGTTGTGGAAGAGGATAGTGTCATCAAGAGAAATGTGAGAATTGATCCTGGGAGGATTGTTAAGCGAAAGGTGGCCAAGTGGTGAAAAGCCTGTCTTCTCCGGTCCGAAGGCCAGGGTGGCGTGTAGTTGCCTTCATATGTGTATCCATAGCCATCCTGGGATTTGGCGTCTATTACGCTATATCAACGCAGACAGGCAAGAATGAGAATGGTGGCGCCAAAGACCTGACACAACCTGCAAGTGAGCCTGAAACAAGCAGGTTACCGGAAGAGCCGGAGTCAGGCATAATCCTTGAAGAAACAAGGATAACCGTACCTGAGCATGAAGGGACTCTGGGATGGAGCTTCGGGGCGGAGAAAATAGAGTATGATGCGGATAGGAACAGCGCCAGCCTTCGGGCTGTGGAAGGAATAAAGTTCATTGAGGGTAGGCCTGAACTCCGGGTTTGGGCAGGAGCTGTGAAGCTGGATTTCGGGACAGGCAGGGTGGATTTTGAGGGCCATGTGACAGTGAAATCGGATAAAGGCCCGAGCTTCAGCGCAGCAGCCGCCATATGGGATCCGGACACGAAGAGTTTCAGAGCATATGGAAATATCCAGTATGAGAACGGCGCCTCCGAGATTTCCGGGGATCAGTTGGAAATTGACTCAGAGCTTGAAATCGCCCGGGTTAAGGGAAACGTACGATTTCGTTCTCCGGCGCTCTAAAGGCCTGAAGGAGGGTTTGCCCGCAAGGCGCGGAATATGATACTTTTCTTAAGTAACGGTCACGGTGAAGACCTTATTGCAACTATGGTCGCACGGGAAGTCAGTGCTCTCTGCGAATCTTTTGACATAGCCGGTTTCCCCTTGGTCGGATTGGGTAAAGCATACGCTAATGCAGGCATACCGGTTATCGGCAGTCAGGACACGATGCCCAGCGGTGGTTTTCTGAGGCACGGTTTGCCCTATGTATTAAAGG
>DUVA01000115.1 GCA_012841305.1 Bacillota bacterium
CAATCGCCTGAATTACAGTATCAGGCCCGTGTACACAGTCACCACCTGCGAATATTCCGGGTTCGCCTGTGGCAAGAGTCCTTGTGTCTGCAACTATCGTAGACCATCTTGTGGTCTCGATTCCGGATCTGCCGGGCAAGACAGACATGTCCGGCCTCTGACTTATGGCAGGAATAACCATGTCCACATCAACAACGAAATTCGACGCTTCTATCTCGACAGGACGTCGTCGTCCGCTGCGGTCGAATTCACCTAGGGACATTCTGACACACTCCATGTTGGTGAGTTTTCCGTCTTTACCTATCATCTTAACCGGCACAGTCAGGAAGTGTATCTTAATCCCTTCGCGTTCAGCCTCAGCTATTTCCGTTTTGTCTGCAGGCATGTCTTCTCGCTGGCGTCTGTATATGATGTGAACCTCGGCTGCACCCAGTCGAAGAGCAGTCCTGGCAGCGTCTATAGCAGCATTGCCTCCTCCTATCACCGCAACCTTCTTGCCAACCTTCGGATTCCTGCCGAGATTGACATCTTGGAGGAACTCAACAGCGCCGACTACGCCTTCCAGGTCTTCACCTGGCACACCAAGTTTCTGGCTAACGTTGGCGCCGACCGTGATGAGTATTGCCTTGTACCCGTCTGCCTTCAGGTCATCAATGGTCACATCCTTGCCTACCGCAACGCCTGTACGTATCGCAACTCCCATTCTCTCAATGTAGTCAATTTCCGCGTCCAGGATGTCCTTGGGCAATCTGTATTCGGGAATTCCTACAAGTAACATACCACCCGGTTTCGGTAAGGCTTCAAACACTGTAACTTCATGTCCAAGCTGAGCCAGATAGTAAGCTGAGGTAAGGCCTGCAGGGCCGGCACCGACAATTGCCACTTTAGTGCCTTTTGGAACCTCAGGCTTCTCCACAGGAATTGGATTTAAGAGCTCATAGTCTGCAGCAAACCTCTTCAGCTCGCAAATGGCGAGTGCCTGGTCGAGCTGGGCTCTTCTACATTTGCCTTCACACGGATGAGTGCAAACCCGACCGCACACTGCAGGGAACGGGTTCTTCTCCTTTATGAGCTTCACAGCCTCTTGATATCTCTTCTGCCCGATTAGATTGATGTACCTCGGCACATCCACATCAGCAGGACATGCGTTCTGGCACGGTGATTCAAACAGGGCAGCACATACAGAAGCGGGACATTTCTTGTCTCTTATGTGAGCTTCGTATTCGTCCCTGAAGTAGCGTATAGTAGTCAGAACCGGAGACGGGGCAGTCTGCCCTAAACCGCAGAGGGCTGTCTCTTTTATCCAGGTTCCCAGTTTTATCAGACGCTCGATGTCTCCTTCACGTCCCTCGCCCCGGGTGATTCTGGTCAGAATCTCCAGCATCCTCTTTGTGCCTATACGGCACGGAGCACACTTGCCACAGGATTCATCCTGCGTAAACTCTAAGAAGAACCTGGCAAGGTCAACCATACACGTGTCTTCGTCCATGACAACAAGACCGCCTGAGCCCATGATCGTCCCAAGTTTAGTCAGGGACTCATAGTCCATGGGTGTGTTGAGAAATTCCGCAGGGACGCACCCGCCTGAAGGCCCTCCGGTCTGCGCTGCCTTAAACTTCTTACCGTCAGGGATTCCCCCTCCGATATCGAAGACAACTTCTCCTAGTGGTGTACCCATGGGGACTTCAACAAGACCTGTATTGTTGATTTTGCCGGCAAGAGCAAACACTTTTGTCCCCTTGCTCTTTTCCGTTCCGATGCCGGCGAACCACTCGGGGCCTCGGAGGATTATCGGAGGAACATTCGCGTAGGTCTCTACGTTATTGAGCAAGGTCGGTTTTCCGAACAACCCTTTACTGGCAGGGAAAGGCGGTCTGGGTCTCGGTTCTCCGCGCCTGCCCTCAACTGAAGCAAGAAGAGCTGTCTCTTCTCCACATACGAAGGCGCCTGCCCCTACCCTTATATCCAGGTCGAAATTAAAGCCTCTGCCGAGAACATCGTTGCCCAAAAGCCCGTACTCTCTGGCCTGGCTGATGGCGTGGGTAAGATGGGCGACTGCCAGGGGATATTCAGCTCTGACATAGACGTACCCCTGATTTGCCCCTACGGTATAACCTGCAATTGACATGGCCTCGATTATCGCATGGGGATCACCTTCGATAATACTCCTGTCCATGAACGCGCCGGGGTCGCCCTCGTCAGCATTACATACTACATACTTTTGGTCTCCCTTGGCTCTCCTTGTAAAGTCCCATTTCAAACCGGTGGGGAACCCTGCCCCTCCTCTTCCGCGAAGACCTGAGCTTTTCAAGACGTTTATAACGTCTTCCGGAGTCATCTCAGAGAGGACCTTGGCAAGAGCTGCGTATCCGTCTTCAGCTATGTACTCCTCTATTTCCAGAGGATCGATTTTGCCTGTATTTCGAAGTGCAATCCGAAGTTGTCTGTTAAAGAAAACCATGTCAGAATACGTATGGACCTTTTGCTGTGTGTCCGGAGTTACATAAAGAAGTCTGTCAACTATTCTCCCTTTCAAAAGATGCTCCTTGACTATTAAGCGGGCGTCGTCCGGTTTTAGATTTCTGTACAGGACCCCTTCCGGATAGATAATAATGATGGGGCCCAATTCGCAAGGACCCATACATCCTGTAACGATGACCCTGATTTCGTCGGCGAGGCCTTGCTTGGTGATTTCATCAGTAAGCGCCTGTTCAACATCTTTGCATCCTGACGAGGCACAACCCGCCCCGCCGCAAACTAGAACATGTGTCCTGTAGGAACCCATGCTAC
>DUVA01000012.1 GCA_012841305.1 Bacillota bacterium
ATGTGGTCGAAAACCTTACACCGCGAGAGTCCCGAAAGAAAACGTGTACTGTTTTCGACCATCAATCGAGCTTTTGGTGGTCGAAACTCGATCACCGCTCCTGAGAATATCTGCCTTTTCCGCTGGCTGCCAAAAAATAGGTGGCAGATATTCTATCACCTCACGTGGGTCCAGAAAAACTGTGTCCTATCTTCGACCACCGATCAGGCCTTTGGTGGTCGGATTCCTGCCACCGCTAGAGGCCTTGTAGAACATGTAAGAAGACCGCAGCTCATCATGTGCCCTGATTGTGCAATAGTGCCCTTGGCTTCCAATTACCTTGGCTTCTGCTTGCCTTGGCCTCCAATTGTCTTGGCTTTTGATTGCGTTAGCTTTCAATTACCTTGATTTCAGATTGCCTTGGCCTTCAATTGTCTTGACTATCAATTGCCTTGGCTCTCAATTGCCGCCATAGCAGCTTCGAGGATTCCCATAGCAGCTTCGAAGACTCCCTTGTCGTTCCGGAACAACGTCACATAAGCCATGAGAAAGAGGATTGGAATTGTCGTCGTCGAAGACTTGTTGTAACAGAACGAAACGATAGAACCAATAGAACCAACAGAAAGGAGTGTCTATCGTGCAGAAGAAGGAGTTTCGCCCGAACCCTGCCATGAAGACTTTCCTCTATACGACGTCACTATTAATCCTTGCTGTGTCAGTATTGCCATGGAGCATACCGATAGCAGTGACTACACACGATCCATTGGCCCGGATTATCATGTTCTGGGTCCACGTCATCACGGTTCTTGTGGCGATCTGGCTTATCATCTGGGTGCCTAGGTACTATGAAAGCATTACCTACGGAATTGACGACAAGTGGCTCTATGCAGAAGGCGGAGTGTTCTGGAAGCGTCGCTCTCGCTTACCAATCAGCAGAGTGCAAATGGTGGACGTGAACCAAGGCCCGTGGCAGCGCATGTACGGCCTGGGCAGCCTACGCATTTTTACCGCAGCTACAGGTCAGTCCACAGCAGAACTCTCATTTCAAAACATAGAGAACGCAGAGCAGGTTCGAGACTATGTCCTTAAACTGGTGCAACAATTCCGCGCAGGCGATAACGGCCTGGGAGACAGCATCAGAGAGCCGGAGGGAATTCCGTCCCGCGCCAAGATCCACGTTGGGTCTGATGAAGTACAAGTTACTCGACTTCTTGATAGCCTGCTGAACGAGGTGCGAGAAATCCGCAAAAAACTTGGGGGTTGAGCCGGTATTCACTTAGGTATGAGCCGACATCCGCCTACGTACGAACCGGAGCCCGCTTGGGTGTCGGCCGGAATCCCCTGGAGGTCTAGCGCAGATACCAGAGTCTAACGTGGATATCGCCGAGTCTACCGCACATATCATCGACGGCTTCTGATCTCAGTCGCTACTCGGCAATTTCGCCAACTGCTGTTGGGTAAATACGCGCCTGGGTCGAGGACAACTGAGTTGACAGGGTGGTTTGTGACAATAAACAGCACCTGGTTCCTGCCTGTTATTGTCACTTGCTCACAAGTTTCTGTGTCGTCTCCTACCAGGAGGACATCGGCCTTGACCGGGCTATGCGCATCACCAGTGTTAACCAGTTCGAATCTTGTCACGAACCTATCCTCTGATTTCCTGGAGCAAACTGCAGGCTTGATTTGATACGCAAAACCAGCGGTATTCCCCAGCCACTGTTTCATGAACCCTTCTACATTCATGCCTGATGCCCGCTCTGCCACTGTGACGAAATCTCTCAATCCGGAAGGTTTTGCTCGGTAGAGAGACAAGTGCCTACGGAGGATCTCAAAGAACATATCCTCCCCTAACGTATGACGTAGCAGTCGAAGGACAAGAGCCGTTCTGATGCACACCGGCCTGGGCGCATACGGCGCCCGGCTCTTCGCCCAGAGGAGGACGCTCTCTCCCGCGCCCGGTCCGAGCCTGGCGTCAGTGGCCCACCTGTCGATCTCTTCATGGACGAGTTGGGTTTCAGCGTCACGTCCTAGGACCCGCCCTACTGTCTCATAAGCCATGGTTCGCGCTAACGATTCATGGAACCATGTATGGCCAAACCCCACAGATATGGGGCTCCCCCACCATACATGCGCCATCTCATGACCTAACGCTGTAACAGTACGCACCTCTTGCTCATCACTGGGATATCGCCGTCTCAGGACAGATGCGAATCTCCCTGCCGGAGGTTTTCCAAGCATATCAATGTAGGCGTCAAGCACATCGCAGAAAAGGCTAATCCCAGGTTCGATTGTGTCCTTGAGCGCCTGGCCGAGATAGAGCTCAAGCTTGACTCCCCGGTGTATCCTGCACGCCATTTCAAACTTGCCTGAGGTAAGAGACAGTCCGGAAATGGGCTCTTTGACTTCCCATACGTGTACTACCCGGTCATCGCTTTCTGTGAAGAAAATCAGCTCTCCGTCTGACACTGAGACAAAGCCCGGACATGTTACACAGGTAATACGTGCAGTGAAAGTGTCAAATCCCGCTCCCACAGGATACCAGGCGGATTTTCGGGACAGGCGCGTTCCGCTATCGTCTACCTGAACGCCGGTCTTTCCAACGGGACGGCCTGAGTACACAAAGGTAAGCTGTACCTCGTCATTCTCCCGAAGAGGCGTGGGAAAGTACACCCAAACGGCTTTCAGGCCGATGACGTCTGAAAACTCTCGCTCACGGAAGGCAAGGCGAGTCTCCCCTCGAGTTATGGAGCTTACTGTAAGGCCGGAATTCAAGACAAAACAGTGCTTTGTCACATTAGGCATTAACGCACGTAGGGTGACAACGGTAGTAGCCCGCAATTGTCCTTGCCTTACCATGCAATTTACGTTTATGTCGTACTTCTTGACTTCTACCTGAGTTCCGGACTGGGTCAAAGAAGCAAAGAAGTACTCCCTTTTTTGCCTAGCCACCCATCCCATTACCTAACTTCACGCCCTTTGACTTGTGCTCCCTGTTGCTCTGTATCCTTCAACATGGCTTGCGCGGTCAAAGCACATTCAATGCGTTTCTTCTGGATAGCACATGCTACTTTTTCAGGGACCAAGATATTACTTGATGAGCCATAGGCTGCAGCATGGCATCCTCCGCTGCAGATGAACCTGGCCCAACAGCTTCCGCACCCGATCTTGCTGTATACATGGGCATTCCGAAAGTCACTGATGATTCCTGGACTCACACGCCCCTGGAACACGTTGCCCATCTCAAACTCAGGCTTCCCGACAAACTGATGACACGGATAGATGTCCCCGCCGGGAGAGACTGCCAGGTAGTCTATGCCTGCACCGCATCCTGAAAGGCGCCTCTTGAGGCAAGGCCCACCATCCAGGTCAATGTTGAAATGGTAGAACAGAAAACCCCGGCCTGATCCGTGTCTATCCACGAAAAGTCTTGTGAGGTTCTCATATTCTGCCTCAATGGCACTGAGATCCTCCGGTTGGATACCGTATTCTCTGCCACTTCCGCCTACCACGGGTTCAGCTGAAATACTCTTTGCGCCCAAATCCGCAAGATGCAGCACGTCGGATGCAAAATCCAAGTTATGCCGTGTGTATGTAGCTCTCACATAATACGAGTCAGGATCCCTGGTCCGGATGAACTTTGCCAACTTCGGGGCCACATGATCGTAACTGCCTCTTCCCCCTGGCATTACCCGCATTCTGTCATTAATTTCTCTTCTGCCGTCGATGCTCAGCACCACAAGGACATTTCGCTCATTAAGGAAGGATGCAACTTGGTCGTCAAGTAGAACACAATTTGTGGTAACAGTGAAATCCACATGCTTCCCTAATGCTTTCGCCTTCTCGTCGCAGTACTCGATTGTAGCCTTGACTACATCGAAGTTGAGGAGCGGTTCTCCGCCGAAGAAGTCCACATTAAGGTTACGCCTGGGACCGGACTTGTCAAGCAGGAAGTCAATGGCTGCTTTAGCCACTCCAAGGGGCATGAGCTCCCGCGTCATCCCAAAGTTTCCTGTCTTGCCAAAGCAATACTTGCACCTTAGATTGCAGTCATGAGCTACGTGAAGGCATAGCGCCTTAACGATCGTCTCCTCACTGGGGGTATAGTCCTCATCCTCATCATCAGGACATGAGAGCAGGCCGTCAGCCACCATGCTTTCCAGCTCTTTGTATGCCTCTGCTACGGATTCCCTGTAGGCCTTTGCTTGAACTTGATCGCCATAAGCATTTGATAGGCGCTTTTCAACTTCCGCGAGAGGCACCTTATCTCTGTAAGCAAGTGCAGCTTCCCGTCCGGCTCCGTCCAGTTCGTGAAGGCCGCCTGTTTTGACATCGAATAGCAGCGATTTCCCTAGACAGGAGAATATGTGCCAATTAGCCTCTCCCAACATGCCCTTGTCACTTTCTCTTGTCAACGCAAACCTGATTCCCTACAGTGCAGGAGGTCTTACATGCTGACTGG
>DUVA01000116.1 GCA_012841305.1 Bacillota bacterium
GTTTAGGGAAGGTAGGTATACCCCTCAGAAACGGTCTTATTGGGGCAGCTTGCGCTACTTTAGCCAATTACGTCTTTACAGGGATTCCCGGAGTGGACATAAAGGGGGCTGCCTTTGGAATCGGACTCGGATTTTTCATAACCGGGATCCTCAATATGCTTGATTGTGGGAAACTGACAGGAAGAGGCCTTAAGCTTTTTATGACAGGGTGGCGCGCAGCAGCAGGTTCTGCAATTATGTTTCCGGTAGTCCAGGGTATCAACAGCCTCCTACTCATGCGCACTTTGAGTTATGCCTTATCTGCGTCTTCTGCAATCCTCACAGGTATGGTTGTGTATGGATTGGCCCTGATCTTTCTCGGAGAATTCAGTTCCCGGGAGATAGCGGTTATCCCCGTTGTAGGCAATTCTTTGGCCAGGGCCCTCCGGTTCGGCGGAGGGCCTCGCTGAGTATGAGTTCATTAGTTATCGCTCATTTTCCGAGGTCTTGGGTGGCCCTTCACGGTACGTACACTTTCTGGAACCGGCGATTACTTATGGTGATCTACTTAGGCAGGAACCACCCTGCCAATCCGGCCTTGCTCCTTCATTGACCAATCCATCCCTCCTCTCTTAGTAAAAAAATCTCTAATCCATAGCAGGAGATCTCCGATTAATGTCAAAGGATGATACTGTTATAGGGTCATCCTACAACTATCGTAAGGAGTGATGGGTGGTATTGATATGGAACCTGTAAAGCGTGTTAGAGTAGTGGATTCTGTGTCCGAAAAACTTGTAAGTGCAATATCAGAAGGCAGATTTGATGCAGGTGCGAAACTCCCGCCTGAACACGACCTTGCTGAAATGCTGCAGGTGAGCAGAAATGCGCTTCGAGAAGCTGTTCGTCAGTTAGAGACAATGGGCATAGTGACAGTCAGGCATGGTGACGGAACTTATGTTAACCGTGTGACCGGCAACTCCCTGGTTACCCGCGCTCTTCAATTCTTCAGGTTAGGCGGAACGACCTTGATCGATCTTGTTGAAGCCCGTGAAGCCATTGAAGTGACTGCAGCTATGCTGGCAGCGGAGCGGGCAGGGGCGGGGGAAGTTGAAGCTCTTTTGCAGCTGGTTCGTGACATGGATAATCTCATCGCCAAGCCCGGAGATTATGTGGAAAAGGATTTCGCGTTTCACGTAATGGTCGTGGAGGCATCAAAGAATCAGGTTCTTATTGAACTGTTTTCCACAATCCAGGATATCCTCATGGTTCAGTTGCGGAAAATCATGGAGCTTTATGGGGTCACAAAGGACTCATATGGTTATCACCGGGAGGTGGCGTTCGCCATAGCGGACAAGGACTCAGAGGCTGCAGGAAGCGCCATGAGGGACCACTTTAGGAAAGTCGCGAAACCTTACGTAGCCAAAGTTGTGAATGATCCCCATTTGAACTCGGGAGGAGAAGGGCTGACATGAATATTTATGTTCTACTGAAGCAAGTGCCGGGCACATCCGATGTGAAAATGGATGAAGAGACAGGGACAATGATAAGAACGGAACACAAGAATGTTATTAACCCTTTGGACGAGAACGCCCTTGCTGAA
>DUVA01000117.1 GCA_012841305.1 Bacillota bacterium
ATGCCATCTTCCTGCTAGGCAAATAGTTGAGTATTGTGGAACGGGGAAGGCATTTTCAATTCTGATGGAGCTGTCAGCTGTGGCAAGGTCAAGTAGAGAAGATCTGCTTCCTATTTGCCAAAAGGAAGGTATAGCCGGAATCGCTTTTAGTGCAACGGGTCGTGGAATTCTAACCGGTTCCATCAAACAAGGACACGTTTTCGCTGAAAACGATTTGCGTTCTTATGACCCGTTGTTCCAGCGTGAGCAGTTCGAATCCGCAATGAAGGTGGCAAACGAAATATCCAACATAGCAACCAAGTACGGGAAGACACCGGCTCAAGTGGCGATTTCTTGGGTTCTTTGTCAGCCGGCGATAGTCTGTGCCCTAACTGGGTCTTCCACGGTAGACCACCTTGAAGAGAACATCGGGGCTGCCGGGTGGCGCATACCCCAAGAAGACATGGAAGCGCTGGAACGCGTGTTTAGGGGAGAGGACGAGTGGCTAAATCGCAGACGTAAAGAATCAATCTGCACCATATTGGAAAGGCCAATCAAGCCGGAAACGTCCCAAGCATTCACAGATCTTCTGTATGTGCTGGAGGTTTCTACCTTATCCGGACTGCTCGAAGAGTCAGTTGCTGTTCCTGTTATGCAACGCCTTCTCAAGCTTAGAAGTGGAGAATGTGAAGACGCTGCGAAAAAGATGGAGAACATACGCCAAGAGCTGAAGACCATGCTGCTCAGCATATACAGTGATTGAGCCGGCCAAAGGAACAAGAAGAGCGGTGAAGAAAACACCTCTGTCTATAAGGCATGTCGAGATTTATCGAGAAACCAAATAACAGATAGAAGTTGCTCGAAATGATGCAGGATAATCCCTCATGATAGCCAAATATTAGTAGTACTATGTCATAGCTGAAGCAAGCTAGTCATGGGAACATTCTCTAAACAGGAGGGGTTGTATTAATGATCAGAAAGAACGTGGCTCTGCTAATTACTGTCTTATTGGTTCTGACTGTGCCTATCTTTACTGCATATGCACAAGGGGAAAGCAATGCGGCTGCCGGTACCACGATTCTCTTGGTACGGCACGGCGAAACAGATTGGAATGCTCTGGGTTATTTACAAGGGTGGGCAGACACTACTTTGAATGCTTCGGGACTTAGTGAAGTAGAAGAATTAGGTGCTTCCTGGGCAGACAAGGTCGGGATGAACGTAGATGTAATCTATTCGAGTACATTGAACCGCACAAGGCAAAGCGCAGAGATTATAGCCAAGCATCTTTCTATCAATCCTTTCGAAATAAGGCTTGAGCCTGATCTTAGGGAATTCAGCATTGGTATCCTCACCGGTGTACCTAGCTCTCAACTGAAAGCCAATCCCGAGTTTCTGGATATCTATAAGAATTGGTCCTCAAATACTGACTATGCGCAACCTTCAGGCCCATCTGCTATGCTTACTGGCTATACTAAGCACTACCTGGAAGGCAAGGAGTTCCCAGGTGAGTCCCTAAATACAAGCCGAGATCGAGTATGGAACGCTCTTGAAAAAATCGTGTCTGAGAACAAAGGAAAGACAATTCTAGTCTCTACGCACGGAGGAGTCATCGGGATGGCTCTCTGCGTAGTTACGGATACCCCCATTGCGAAGTATAACAAACTAGTTCCTGCGAACGCTTCTGTTACACAACTACGATTTGAAGATAATGGCAGTGTAACATGGGTTGACGCTCCGAAAGAATAGCGCAACAATATCCTTGATAACAGCGTTGTCGTCTCTTTCGAGGATGTGCCAGGCTTTCAAATATATCAGGCCTTTGTGGCTTTTTTGTTTGAGGGTCTGCACTACGACATTGCATATCTTTGATGAATCTTTGCTATTCAGAGAAGGTTAGGGATTCCATCTGATACCGCATATCAGCAGCAGGAGTAAGGAAAGGGGGGAGTAAGGGAACAGGTTCCTACTGTAATGACGTGTTACAAACGGAAACAGAATCCAAGAACGAGGAGGTTGGAGACTCTTGCCAGAACAAAAGACTGAGGCTGAATTGATCAAATTCGAAGGCAGAATACCGATCTTTGTTCGTCTTCTCTTGACTGTCTTAGTAATTGTCATCATTACCGAACTTATTGGGACAAAAACGATTAACGTCGGTATCGCAAATATCGTCTTGCTTCCTATGCTTTATGCAGTGGTCATCGGAGTGCTTATAACCCCTGATGTCCTGGGAAAGAGCATAACAGCCCTGCAGAACATAATCAACAGTGAAGAAATAGCCCTGGCCGGCCCCCTGGTCACACTGGCTCTCTTGCCGCTTGGCGTCAAGTACGGGCTTTTGGTCGGTCCTGCTATCGGAAAAGTAGTGCAAGCCGGACCTGCGTTTATCCTACAGGAGTTCGGAAACTTGGGAACCATATTGATTGGTCTTCCCGTTGCCCTTATGCTGGGCCTCCGAAGGGAAGCGATTGGAGCTACAGTGAGTATCTGCCGCGAGCCGACTCTGGGTATTATTGCAGAACGCTATGGTATCAACTCTCCTGAGGGGACAGGCGTCTTAGCAACATACCTGGTAGGAACCGTTCTTGGCACCATATTTTACGCACTACTGGGTTCGATAGCCACCCTCACTAAGCTTCATCCCTATGCTTTGGCTATGGCTTGTGGTATGGGGAGTGCGAGCATGATGACTGCTTCCGCCGGTGCTCTTGCTGCTACAGTTCCGGAGATGGCAGATACTATTTTGGCTTACGCTGCAACCAGCAATATGCTAACCGGGATAGACGGCGTGTATGCTGAAGTATTCCTTGCGTTGCCCTTCGTGAACTGGTTATACAAGAAAATCGGCCCGAAGGAAGGAGGCAAAAAGTAATGGGTTTAGATACACAAAAGACTTTCAACCAGCTAATCATAATGCTATTGGTTGGCGTAATGATCTTAATCGGACAGCGAGTGGGATATGGTATCCCTGTCATGAACGCCATACCGGGTATGCTCATAATAGTCGCTATCTGCATGGCTTCTTTGATTATTAGGGACCTCCTTCCCAATGTCAAGTTCCCTGCCTTTGCATGGGCCTCACTCATAGGGCTGATTCTGTGTATGCCTTTCATGCCTACGGCTGAAACGGTACTTCGGTTTACCAAAGAGGTTAACTTCCTAGGTACAACCACACCCATCCTAGCTATTGCAGGCATATCAGTGGGCACCAGAATTGATGAATTCAAGAAGCTTAGTTGGAGGATAGTCATTATTTCTTTCGTGGTTTTTGCAGGAACTTTCTTCGGATCAGCAATCATCGCGCATATTATCCTCAAAATCCAAGGCATCATCTAGGTACTGTAATTGCAGTGGGCAACTCCAAACGGAGTTGCCCACAATCTTATTTCCTGAGGGAGAAAGGAGGATTCCATGGCTAATAGAGAAGAATTAAGGAGAAGAGTGGCAGCTTGCATAGATAACCATAAAGAGCACCTTGTAGCAGTCGGAGAGGGAATATTCGCTAACCCGGAACTTGGCTATAAGGAACGGGAAACCGGGCAACTAATAGCCGAAGAACTGGAAGCCATGGGTCTGCAAGTAGAGAAGAATCTAGCATTAACAGGTTGTAAGGCTACGGCACGGGGCCGAGAAGGTGGCCCGACAGTCGGGGTAATGGGAGAGCTTGATGCTGTCCTTTGCCGGGATCATCCCAAAGCTCACCGGGAAACAGGTGCAGCTCATGCCTGCGGCCATCATATACAGCTAGGGGTGATGCTGGGCGTTGCCTCCGGTCTTGTGGGATCCGGAGTCATGAAGGAGTTGACAGGCGGTGTTTCTTTCCTTGCAGTGCCTGCCGAGGAATATGTGGAATTGGGTTTTAGATCTCAACTGCGGGCAAGGGGAGAGATTGCTTTCTTCGGTGGGAAACAGGAATTCCTGAAGAAGGGACACCTGGACGATATTGATATCGCCATATCAACTCATTCCTCGCCGGATCTGGATCGTCACGGCAAGAAAGCCATGATCGGGCCTATCGCCATCGGTTTTGTGGGGAAATACGTTCAGTACCGTGGACGGCCATCTCACGCGGGCGCTGCTCCTGAAAAAGGAATAAACGCGTTGAATGCTGCCATGTTAGGCCTTTCCGGGATTCATGCCCAGAGAGAAACCTTTCCGGACGAAGAACGAATCAGGGTGCACCCTATTATCACAAAAGGCGGAGACCTGGTGAACATTGTGCCCGAAGATGTGCAGCTGGAGGCCTATGTTCGAGGGCTTAGCATCGATGGGATCCGCGATGCCAACTCCAAAGTGAATCGGGCTTTACAAGCAGGGGCTATGGCAGTCGGAGCGCAGGTAAAGATAACGGAAATCCCAGGTTATATGCCTGTGGTGAATACGCCTGATTTAAGTGTGCTGTTCAAGGAGAATCTATTGCCTTTCTTACAGGATAGTGAGATAGTTGAAGGAGGCGAATTTGCCGGATCTACGGATTTCGGTGACATATCCCAGATCATGCCTACTTTGCTTGCGGTTTTTGGAGGAGTCTCCGGAGCCCTGCATACCAAGGACTTTCACTTGGAAGATCCTGAACTAGCTTATATCATACCGGCAAAAGCCATTGCCTTCACAATTATCGACCTCTTGCTTGACGGAGCGAGCAAGGCTCAACAGATCACAAGAGATTTTCAGCCGAAAATGAGCAAAGAGGAGTACTTCAAGTTCCAAGACGAAATGTCACAAGAAATCCAATGGCAGTATGAATAAGCCAGGCCATGGGAGCCTAACATAATTTTACAATATTGGAGGATATGATCATGAGAGCAGTGCTGAAGAGCGAACCGGCAGCCGGAGCGACGCTTATGGAGGTGCCCGTCCCGGTGCCCGGTCCAGGCGAGGTGCTCATCAAGGTCAAGGCTACAGCTATCTGCGGTACTGACCACCACATTTATATATGGAATGAATGGTCGCAGAATCGTATTAAGCCTCCACAGATAATGGGACATGAGTTAGCCGGGGAAATTGTTGAAGTGGGCCCCGGTGTCAAAAACGCTAAAGTTGGAGACTACGTGTCCGCTGAGTCTCACATCATATGCGGGCACTGCATCCAGTGTATGCTCGGAGAGAAACACGTATGTCAAAACACCAGCATACTCGGGGTAGATAGAGACGGGTGTTTCGCGGAATACGTAGCTATTCCTGAAGCTAACTTGTGGTACAATGACCCTGCAATTCCCCTGGAGATAGCTCCGATCCAGGAACCCCTGGGCAATGCCATTAATACGGTATTGTCAGGTGAGACCCGGGGCAAGACCATGGCTGTGTTTGGGTGCGGTCCTATAGGACTCATGGCCATAGGTGTTGGTAAAGCCTGCGGTGTATCCCGGGTTGTGGCAGTGGACATTAACGACTACAAGTTAGGTATTGCCAAGAAGATGAAGGCGGATCTTACTATCAACAGCAGAAACCTGTCACCGGTGGAAGCGGTTATGGACTATACACACGGAAAAGGGGTGGACATAGTCCTGGAAATGTCAGGGGCATCCGTTGTCTTTGACCAGATTTTCAAGGTCGTAAGGCCCGGGGGCAGGGTTTCTTTACTGGGTTTGCCTGCCAAGGCATTACCGGTGGATTTCTCTAATGATATTGTTATGAGAGGCGTAACTATACACGGAATAACGGGCAGAAGGCTTTGGCAAGACTGGATCGTCGGGCGCGAACTCTTAGCTTCAGGGTTACTCGACCTATCTCCTGTTGTTACACATAGGTTTGACCTAGGGGATTATGCTAAGGGTATGGATCTTATGACACAAGGCGACTGCGGTAAGATCGTCCTTTATCCTGGAGGGATTGAATAATGGATAAACTGGAGTTTCTCCGTCGTGAACTGGAATCTCTGCATAAAGAGAGTCTATTCAATGAGATACGGACCATAGAGGGACCCCAAGGGGCTTGGATTGTTGTGAACGGCAAGCGAGTGCTGAACCTATGCTCCAACAACTACCTTGGCTTTGCCGACCATGCAGAACTGAAGGAAGCATCCAAGAGGGCTGTTGACGAATATGGTGTAGGCCCCGGGGCTGTAAGGACAATCGCGGGCACTCAAACGATCCATCTGGAACTCGAAAGGAAGCTGGCTGCGTTCAAGCATGCTGAAGCCTGTATAGCGCTTCAGGGAGGCTTTGTCGCGAACCTTACTGTGATACCCGCTGTCACGGGAGACGGCGACATTATCTTCTCCGATGCGCTAAACCATGCCAGCATAATTGACGGTTGCAGGCTTTCCAAAGCCCGTGTCGTGAGGTACGCTCACAATGACGTAGATGACCTCAGAAGGAAAATCACGGAGAACAAAGACTCCGCCCGCAGAATGCTGGTGGTTACAGACGGCGTATTCAGCATGGACGGAGATATTGCCCCTTTGCCTGAAATCGTGGATGTGGCTGATGAATACGGCGCTATTGTCATGGTGGATGATGCTCATGGTGAAGGGGTCCTGGGAGACAGCGGAAGAGGGATTGTCAACTACTTCAAGCTTGAGGGCAGGGTCGAAATTGAGGTAGGCACGTTGTCGAAGGCCTTTGGAGTCATGGGCGGGTATATAACCGGCCCTGAGACGCTAATCGATTACCTCAAGCAAAAGGGACGTCCATTCCTCTTTAGCACAGGACTCACACCGGCAGACACTGCTGCTGCAATTGCGGCAGTGGATGTACTCACAAAGAGCGATGAACTTGTCAGGAAGCTATGGGATAATGCTGCATACTTCCAGAGAAGGTTGAAAGACCAGGGGTTCGATATCGGTCATACTGAGACGCCGATAACCCCTGTGATGCTGGGTGAAGAGAAGACAGCATCGACATTCTCAAGGAAACTGTTTGACAAGGGTATCTTTGCCCAATCCATAAGCTATCCTACTGTAGCAAGAGGTAAGGCCAGGATAAGGTGTATGTTATCCGCTGCGCACGAAAAGGAAGACCTGGATTTTGCAGTAGATGCATTTACGTCAGTTGCGCGGGAACTGGGTATCTGACAAGTGAGGCATGCCAGAGGGGTTCTCCCGTCCGTGGAGAGCCCCTCTACTATCACTTACTCTGATAACAGGAAGAGACATTTTCTTTCAGGTCCAAACTGAGTCTCGCCCCAGCTTAGCGCGATTATGGCCGGGATGTCCGCAAGATACATATGTGCACCCAATAGATGCGAGTTAGGACCGTAGCTATAGACGACTACAGGAGATCCGGTATGTTCATTGCAAGCCCACGCAATCTCCGCTTCATTCGAATCTGTGCTTCCTCCGACTATGGCAAGGCCCCCGGTTTCGTGGTCAGCCACTACCACAACGAGAGTGTTTCCATCCGCCTTCGCAAACTCAAAAGCTTCAGCTACTGCGCCTTCGAAATCCAGGAGCTCTTCGACGACTCTGACTTCGTCGTTCATGTGAGCTGCAAAGTCAATCTGTGAACCTTCCACCATTAGGAAGAAGCCTCGAGGATTAGTCGAGAGCCTCCGGATAGCCTCATTTGTCAGATCTTGAAGGGTGTATTCACGATTCACCGCAGGCGGCAGATGGCTGTTGGCAAGAAGACCACAGATTCCGGCTGATCCGTCAGTCGTTAAGGCATCAAACGAGTCAGTGACTGCCCATCCAAGTTTCTCAAACTTAGAGAGCAAATTGAGGTCGTCTGTCCTTTTCCCTGTGCCGGAATCGGGAAGGAAGTGCCGTCTTCCGCCACCGATCAAAACGTCCACTTCATTGGCAAGCATCCAAAGCGCGATCTCATCCTCGTCCTCTCGCGCAGCACAGTGTCCACCGAATGCAGCAGGGGTGGCGTGAGTGATGCGAGACGTTGCGATAAGGCCTGCTGACTTTCCTTGCTCCTTAGCAAGCTCCAAGATAGTCTTAGCCACGGTGCCGTCGGGGGTAACGCTGAGCATGCCATTATTTGTCCAGTATCCAGTGGCGAGCTGAGTCGCAGCTGCAGCAGAGTCTGTGACAAGCGCGTCAGCGCTGTGGGTGTCTGCGATTCCTACTTACCACATCTTCTCGCTGGGGAGCCTGGAATAGGCGCTGCTCCTCACTATCCGCGCCAATGTCCTGTGGGTAAGACCTACGCCGTCTGGGATTAGCATGATTACATTGACTGTTGGTTCAATTTGCCCCCGTAGGTATATGGGGGGATATTCTTCAGCAACTCCGTTATGTGCCATTGCGCTGCCTCTGTTTGCGCATATGCCGGCTGGTATCAAGAGAACAAGCAATACAACGAGAATGTGCAGTTTTCCGGAGCGTTCCATCTTCCGTAGGCACCTCCTGAATCGGTGTGGCGTTTCGGGATTCATCTTCGACGGAGACCGGTGGAACACCTTTTCTTGATGGGGGTCTCACGTCAACGGATCCTGTTTTGCCAAAATAGAGTGAGTAATACTTTGTGAGTAAAAGAGGGATTTCCGGTCTTGCGGAGAAATCATTTCAAGAGCCGTTGTCTGACATCAGAATGACTGCCATTCTTTAAGGAGAGAGATAGGGGTCCCGCTGACGTCCTGAAGAATAAGGGGAGAAGGTATTTGAGGGAAAACAGCCTAATCATAGACTTTTTGAATGTCGGATTCGGGGAGAGTATCTTTGTCAGAACAACGGGTGTCAAACCCCTGAATATTTTGGTGGATGGTGGTGACAACCGGCATGAAATGTTTGCCGGCATTCCGAATCGAATAAAGCTCTCTGAGTATCTCCGTAGAGAGGCGATTAAGGATATTGACTTGATGATTTTGACGCATTTTCATCGGGATCACATAGCAGGAATTCATGAAGCAATCCACGGCCTCACAGTACGGGAGGCATGGGTCAATTATCTGATACCTTGCGAATTTCTGGGTCGAAAACTAGATGTAGACGGTAGCGGCATAAGCCAATCTATTGACATGTACAATGACATCTTCAAAGTCCTGGAGAGAAGCGGGGCCAGAATCCGGTTTGTCGACGAGGATGTTGAATACAAGACGGATATTGGAGGAACTACGCTGAGGATTACCGGGCTCACTCCGGGCAAAAGAGTGCTTGCTAAACTAAGCCGGGACATGGAGATGATCTACGATACTACAGATCCTGATGTAAGAGCAGAGAAGTTGCGAGAAGTTGACAAGTCCCTGAACCAGACTTGCATAGTGGTAAAGATTGATTATCCGAATACCGGGGTTCTGCTCGCAAGTGACGTACCACTTTCTTTTTGGGAGCGATTCATTAGCACTGAGACCCTGAAGGCAGTTATCTTGAAAGCGCCACATCACGGAGATATAGACTGTATCAACAGGGAATTTATAGAGACTGTAGGCGCGAAGTACCTGGTAATCAGTGTCGATAACGAGGGAATTTATGACCTCCCGAGTCCGGAAATTGAAGAGCTGGCTGAATCAATGGGGCTGAAAGTCGTTTTTACCGAAGGCTCTATCGATAATTGCTGTGAGCATGACAAACAGGATTCGGGGGCAAGTATTGTCCGGTTTACAATCACTCGTCAACAAATAACCTGTAAGCATTTCTCAACACACAAAGCATAAACGGCGCGACTCTATAAGAATCCCGTCGCAGGGAGATCGTATTCTACTGATCAACTTGAAGGAGTGTATCAGACATGTCACTAAAGGGAAACGTTCTCATCGGGCAGTCGGGAGGACCGACCTCTGTAATCAACAGCAGTCTCCACAGTATCATCACTGAAGCAAAGAAGTACGGGTTTATCAGTGACATATACGGCGCAATTCATGGTATAGAAGGAGTGTTGAATAAACAACTCATTGATCTCAGGCTTGAAACAGATGAGACAATAGAGGGGCTCACGAGGACTCCCGGCGCTGCTTTGGGAGGATGCAGACATAAAGTGCAAGAGTCTGACCTGGAGACCATCTTTAAGGTATTTGACTCTCTCAATATTAAGTACTTCTTCTATATCGGTGGAAACGACTCCATGGATACCGCTGACAGGCTTAACAAGGCAGCAGGAGAGCTAGGGTATGATATGCGGGTTATTGGGGTGCCAAAAACCATAGATAACGACCTCCCCGAGACCCATCACTGCCCGGGATTCGGCAGTTGTGCCAAGTACGTGGCTACCTCAGTCAGAGAAGCAGGCATTCATAACGCCAGCATGTATACATCTGAGCCTATTACCATTCTTCAGACTGTAGGGAGAAATACCGGATGGCTTCCTGGCGCAAGTGCCTTGGCCAAGTCTCTGGAGGACGAAGCTCCCCATCTCATCTACTTTCCTGAAAAGCCCTTTGACATAGACAGTTTTCTGGACGATGTGGAGAACACCTACAAGAGAATCGGTGGGGCTTTCATAGTGGTCGGAGAAGGTCTGAGGAATGCAAGCGGAGAGTACATAGAGGTTCAACACAGCGAAGTGGCTACTGATTCTTTCGGCCATCCTACACTGGGCGGGGTCAGTGAGTTTCTACGGAGCGTTATTGAGAGCAACTTAAAAATAAAAGCCCGTAACATTAAACTGGACATCTGTCAGCAGGCAGCCATGCATTTTGCTTCCCAGAGAGACGTGTGTGATGCGATGGCAGTGGGGAGAGCCGCCGTGAAGGCCGCTGTCCAAGGCCTTAGTGGATTCATGGTAACCCTTTTGGAGGAAGAGGGTGCAACCGGCTTGGCTGAATTGAGGAGCGTGGCTAATGTTGAACGGCAGGTTCCGAAGGAATGGCTGAATAGCAAGGGCAACTTTGTAACCGCTGATTTCTTGGACTATGCTCGTCCATTGATTCAAGGGGAAGTAAAGATACAAATCGAAGATGGATTGCCGGCATATGTAAGACTTAGGAAATCATTTGTCGAGTTGTAGAAGACTTATCATGCTCCCTATCGCGTGCCAACACAACAAGCTGGGCACATGGGCCATTTTTGTCATTAGGAGGCAGTTCGATGAGTAGAATAATAATCTTTGATTTTGACGGGACTATTGTGGATTCCATGCCTCGTCTTGCTGATATCGCTTCCGGATTGATTAACCGGTATTATGGGTTATCCTTAGAGGTCAGTAGGGATCTATATGTGTTGACCTCAGGTCTTCCGTTTGTGGAGCAGATGGAATACATGTTTCCGGGGAAAAAGGAGAACCGTGAAATTGTGGAGGAGTTTGAGCGGAAGAAGGAAGATGAGGTTATGAATGAACCTTTGTTTCCTGAAACCAAAGAAGTCCTGGCCGCCCTGACCGGACGAGGAGACAAGGTTGTTATTTCCTCAAGCAACTTCCAGCACATAATGGAAGGCTACATAAAGGAATGCGGATTAGCTCCTGACTTGGTCCTGGGATACAGAGAAGGTTTCTCAAAGGGAAGGGACCATTTCAACTACATCAAGAAGCACTTTCAGGCCAATACCGAAGACCTGGTTTTTGTCGGTGATTCGCTGCGAGATTTTGAGAAAGCCAGGGACAATGGGGTAAGGTTCATTGGGAGAGTAGGAACCTTCACAGTAGATGATTTCAAAGAGGCCGGGGCAGACGAAGTTATTCGTGATTTGAGAGAATTAGTGCGGCTCTTGTGACGAGTATCTTAGCCTAATGGCTCACGCGGTGAGCCATTCAAGCTTCCTTTGAAGGGAAAACTGTAAACAAAGCAGAATCAATCATGCATGTTGTATGGCGTGACATAGCACTGTCGCCGGAGACAGGGGAAATAAGTCAAAGGGATGATGCCAGATGAAGAAGTTTGAGTACAAATGTATCTGCATTCTAGGATTTGGTGAAACAACGGGAAGAGTCCTAAGCGAGTATGGACGACAAGGATGGGAGCTTGTATGCGTTTGGGGGATTTGGCACTACTTAAGACGACCGCTGGACTAAAGGGGCCTGACTATGTTGAGAATACTCGTAACAGGGTTTGAGCCATTTGGCGGCGCAACTGTCAATCCTGCTTCTTTGGCAGTACAGAAACTTAAAACAACAGCGCTAGAGAGTGTTGAAGTAGTAACACGGGAAATACCGACGGTATTTGGCAAGTCTGCAAAGGCGGTTGAAGACGCAATCCTGGAGGTTTCGCCTCAGGCGGTTATCAGCGTAGGGCAGGCGGGGGGAACTCCCGGTATCCGCGTGGAAAGGGTAGCACTTAATCTGGATGATGCCAGGATTCCTGACAATGAAGGGAGTTCTCCCGGTGATTCCCTAATTGATCCTGCCGGGCCTGTCGCGTATTGGGCTACAATACCCGTACGTGAGGTGGTGGACGCAATCGGAAAACAGGGTATTCCCGCGTTCATCTCATACAGCGCAGGCACCTTCGTCTGTAACCACGTATTCTACTCAACCTGCAATTTTATAGCTAAGGAGGACATGCCTGTTAAGGTTGGATTCATACATGTTCCTTACCTTCCTTGTCAGGCAGTAGGGAACGTGCAAACTCCCAGTATGTCCTTGGACTGTATCGTCACTGCATTGGAAGCAGCAGTTGAGGTAGTCGCTAGGTCAATTGCAGGTGGCTAATCAACTTTCCCCAAAGAGTTTCCCGTCCTGAATACTGCATGTAGATTTCATGTCTATGCGGAAGAGGAATTCCATGCCTGTTTGTGGAACTTCTGTCGATAAGCAGATTGTGGCCATTCAATAAGCATATCTTTTTGCGTCCAATCGGAGGGTGAATATGCAGGTTAGTTTCACTATGGAGCTAGTCTACTTGGTCATAGGGCTCATAATAGGGATTATCCTGGGGATTAATCTGTCAGTTCTGTACTACCGGATATTTGGCCCTCGTTCCGCGGCTGAGAAGAAGTTGAGACAGCAGATCCAGGGTTTGGAGGCACGAATCCGGGACAAGGATCGTTATATTAGGGAAGCGATTCGGTCAGCCAAGCGTGAAGGGGCAGATTCCCAATAACGCAAACCGCCTAATCGAGGAGGTGTTGTCATGAGTCGTCTCGCAAAAACCGCAGCCTTCGGAGGTGTAGGGTACCTCGGTGGCCTCCTTCTGGAACGGGGCCTTGAGAGTATCACAGGCCTTGACTTTGTGGATGGACTCTTCGCAGTCGCCGGTTCTGTGCTTGGCGCCATGTACGTAAATCGTGACATGGTTGAAGCTGCGTCAAGAAACATGAGAGCTATGTTCGGGAAAGACCCTATATATATTACCGAAGGAGAATGGAAGCAATTCAAGAGCAAATATCCGGAGACTGCAAAGTGGCTTGAGAAGGCCTTGGAAGTGTGAGTGGAGTCTTTGGCGCTTGACGGATTTGTCTTGAAGGTCCTTGTGGGCCTCCTTGCCAAACTAGGTGTGGATGAGTTCGAAAAACGTGGATGGATGCCCCAGTCGTACTATGTCCGCACCGCTCTCTTAGCCCTAAAGCGTGACGACTTGGATCAAGCTGTTAGGAACTACAATCTCTCGATAGAGAAGAGGAAACCTGGCGAGAGAGCTAAAGTAGCGCATGAGATAATCGCATGCGCTATTGACATTCGGATTGCCAAGACTGAGGAGAAGCTGGCTGAAATCCACGGAGCCCTCAACCCTTCCGTATTCTCAGCAGAGTATTGGAGAAGACTGTTTAGAAAAGACCGTCGAGAGCTAAGAAGAAGACTTCGCGTAGAAGAGCAGGGATGTAGAGAGGCACTTGAAGTGCTTGGGAGGCTTAAATCGCAGCTGAAGAACGCTTCAGACTTCAATCAGCTCTGAGTGTCACATGTCATCAGAACATGTCAGAGAAGAAAACTACTGATTTAGGGAGCAGGTGAGGAGTATGGAGAGAGCGCTTGTTGATGAGTTCATTGAACTGGTTAGCATTGATGCAGAGTCAGGTGATGAGGCTGAAATAGCGGCTCACGTCATGAGTAAGCTCAGGGAAATCGGGCTGGATGTAGAAATGGACGATGCAGGGACGAAGTTTGGCGGTAATGCCGGTAACGTGATTGGGAGAGCAGGAGAGGGAGACCCCATTATCCTATGTGCCCACCTTGACAGGGTGAAGCCAGGTAAGGGAATTAAGCCTGTCGTGGATGACGGTATTATCAGATCTTCAGGCGACACTGTGCTGGCTGCTGATGACATTTCAGGGGTTGTTGCCATATTGGCAGGTTTGAGAGAGGCTAAGAAGCACAAGCCTTTACCCGCAGTTGAGGTTGTATTCACAGTAAGTGAAGAGACTCGTCTCCAAGGATCGAGGCATTTGGACTACAACCGCCTTCGGAGCAAGATGGCGTACATATTTGATGCTTCCAGCCCGGTAGGTACAGTCATAACCTCCAGCCCTACACATGTCGGGTTTGAAGCGCATGTTGCCGGCCAGGCGGCCCATGCTGCCGTGAACCCTCAAGACGGGGTGAGTGCCATCCGCGCGGCAGTCTTCGCCATTAGCAAGCTGCCTTTCGGTTGGGTAGACGATCACACCACTACCAACGTGGGCGTGCTCAGCGGAGGAGCGGCGACAAACATTGTCTGTGACAGTGTCAAGTTCAAAGGTGAGATCAGGAGCCTTGTGGCAAGCAGGGCTTCGCAACTGGCAAATGAGTTTACAGCTACTATCGTCTCTGAAGCTGAAACGCACGGCGCTACGGCTGATGTCATGACTAGAGTTGAGTACAGCGGCTATACCATTGCCCCCAGCGCGCCCGTGGTTGTCAGGGTTGTTGAGGCGCTTGGGAGAATCGGCATAACCGCGACGTTTGAGTCCACTATGGGAGGCAGCGACGGCAACATTTTCAACGCTAACGGCATATCCAGTGTTGTATTGGGTACAGGATGCAGTCTGGTACACTCGACACGCGAGTTTATCCATGTATCTGAGCTTGTAGCGTCAGCCAGGCTTGTCGAGTCGCTGCTGACATCTTGAAGCCTGCCGGGCCGACGCCATGATTGGGCTCACCACGCCATGATTGGGCTTAGTAGAAGGAGGCGCAGCCATGATTAGGGAAGACCTTGCATACCGCTGGTACCAGGCTATCTTTTCCCGCTATTCGGTAAGGGCATATGATGGCAGAGCTGTGCCTCGGGATATGCGGGATGAACTTGCGCAGCTTACAGACGGATTCTCACCTATGTGCAACGGCGCGAGAGCAGTGTTGCTGGAAGATGGCGCAGAAGAGATCCTTTGCGGATTTCTGGGCGCTTTCGGTAGAATACGCGGAGCTGATATGTTGCTTGTGCTCATAGGAGAGGCCTCCTATCCTAACCACGAAGTAGCCGTAGGATTCCTGGGGGAGGGCATCATTCTTCATGCGACGTCCTTAGGTTTGGGAACGTGCTGGGTGAGCGGGACCTACAGCCGGAGGGCGGTAGAGGCCAGGGTTAAGCTGGGGGATTCGGAGAAGGTGATGGCGGTATCACCTATAGGGTTTGCGAAAAGGGCCCAGGCAAGGGGTAGGGATAGGGGTAGGGGAAAGGGTGGAGGAAGCTCCTAAAGGATTACACTGGAGAAAACCCCTTAGGTCTATGATCCGAGGACTCCCTGTTGAGGACTTTCCACCTGGCTATTCGGAGGTGCTGGAAGCTATGCGCCTGGCGCCGTCAGCAGTCAACAGACAACCTTGGAGGTTTACAGTGGAGTCTGACGGTATAGTCGTATCAGCCGCCCGTTTCGAGCTGCTCCCCATGGCTGCAAGGAGACTTGATTGTGGCATCTCCATGCTTCACCTTGAGGTCGCAGCCTGCGCAAACGGGATCCGCGGGGAATGGAAGTTCCTTGCCACTCCTCCTGCGGTAGCTAAATATGTGGTTGCGCATTAGTCTGACACATGTGGATTGAAGCCCTTGACAGAGGAAGGAGACCGCCACGTGACATCACAGGATACTAACTCATCGCTATCCGGCATGACGCGAGAGAAATCCGCGCCTCTCATTAGCCGGACTCTAATTGTTTTTCTGACTGGGATGATCCTGGCCAACATTGCGTCACGTATGAATCGCCCTATGATCCCCCTTTATGTTCAGTCTCTCGGCGCAAGTGTGCAGCAGGTAGGGTTCTTCTTTACCATCACGTCTGTTGTGCCTTTAGCGTTTCAGATAATAGGAGGGTTTGTATCTGATTCCATCGGCCGCCTCAAAGCAATCGCCATCGGCAGTCTCGCCGGCATAGTCGGGTACGTTCTTTACGTTATTGCCCCTTCATGGCAGTGGCTTATACTTGCGCAGGGCATCTCATCCCTTGCAAGCTGCTTTGTTGCCCCCAGTTTCCAGGCATTCATTGCTGAACAATCGAAAGAGGAGAGTCGGGCCAGGGTCTTCGCTACTGTGGAGTCTATCTATATGATAGTAGGTGTTGTCGGCCCTCCTATTGGAGGATTCGTGTCACAGAAATACGGATATCGTGCTATGTTTCTCGTAGCAGGGGTTTTCTATGGATTGGCTACAATTGTCCGGGTGCTGATGGCGAAGAGAACCAGGCAAGAAGTCCTGGCATCAACTGGTGATTCCTTTAGCATGGCCTCACTCAAGCAAAGCCTGGCACAAATGGCATCCTTAGTTCTTGCAGGGGGCGTAGTTACGTGGATATTCATCTCAGACGGAGTCTTTGACGTTGCCATGAGTATATCCACAGGGCTTGAACCCCTTTACCATCGCAGTATCATAGGATTGAGCAATGTGGAGATCAGTTCGTTTTCTTCAATCTTTCATGCAACCATGATGATATTGCTCCCACTGGGCGGTTGGTTTGCGGACAGAGCCGGAGAGCGGGCGGGGATAGTTGCAGGTCATCTCTTCTTTGCCATGGGCGGACTGGTTTTTCTCTTAGGAAGCACTTATATCCACTTTGCCGCAGTTTCTATGTTATACGGGATTGGCGGGTCATTGATGAGTCCTTCATACAACTCGCTAATTTCCAAGGTTGTTCCCTGGAACATGCGGGGAGTCGCATATGGACTATTCTCCACCAGTCTGGGACTAATATCTCTGCCAGCCCCGTACATCGGGGGAATCATGTGGAAGACCCTGGGGCCCAAGGCTCCCTTCATGGTGCCGCTTGTGGCCAGTCTTTTGGTTACACCACTGCTATGGTTTAAGCTGGAGCAGGTAAGCAAAGACACTGATCTATGAAGGTTACTTGGACCGAATCAAAGGTCAGGTGTGAGCGGAATGGTTATCCAGTCCGTACTTTTTGATCTTTCGATATATGGTTGCTCTACTCATTCCGAGTTGCTCTGCAAGTATGTCCTTGGCTTTCGGCACATCTCCCAGGCGATGCAATCCTTCTTCTATTAGCTTTCTTTCCAAGCTCTCAACTGAAGCAGGTTCCGACTCAGCATAGGACATGATTGCCGTACCTACTGCACAGGTTTGCTGGAACCTGGCAGGGAGATGCCGGGGCCTTATGACTTCATCGACGCACGTATGCAGCACGTACTGAGCTGTATTTTGGAGCTCTCTCACATTGCCTGGCCACTGATAATGTAGGAGGATTTCAGTTGCCTCTTCTGATAGACTCGGCGCCGTACAGTCCATGGCAGCACTATATTTATGAAGAAAGTAGTTGAACAGAGGGACTATGTCCTCCTGTCGCTCCCTGAGTGGAGGTACCCATATGGGAATTACATTCAACCGAAAATAGAGATCCTCTCGGAATTCGCCGTCTTCCACCATTCTCTCCAGGTTCCTGTTAGTGGCTGATACTATGCGTACATTGGTCTTTATTGTGTGGGTTCCTCCGACACGCTGTATCTCTCCTGAATCCAATGCCCTAAGAAGTTTGGCTTGGAGACGCAAAGAGCAGTCACCTATCTCATCAAGAAAGAGGGTTCCTTCGTCTGCCATTTCGAACTTACCCGGTTTGCCTCCGCGTTTGGCGCCGGTAAATGCCCCGCCTTCATATCCGAACAATTCTGATTCCAGGAGTTCTTCCGGAACCGCGGCGCAGTTTACCGCTACGAAAGGCAAATGACGTCGTGGACTGTGGTAGTGAATAGCCCTGGCGAAGAGCTCCTTTCCTGTGCCGCTTTCGCCGCGCAGAAGCACAAAAGAAGGGCTCATAGCTGTTCTCAAAGCCATCTGCTTAGCATAACGGATAGCCGGTGAATCGCCTAGGATATCTTCAATAGGTGCAGTAGGCTGTCCGTTAGTCATTCGGTAGGCTACCTTTGCCACATCCTCCATACTCCTTATCAGTGCAACTGCGCCGATAATCTGCCCTTCGCTTACCAGGGGCGAAGCTGTGCTCATAAGTCTCACTGTCTCTTCCCGACCGCGAAGCAACACTTCTAAGTGCTGATACTGTGTGCCGGTTGCTGCTATCTGAAATATGGGGGCTGACGGGAAAATCTGCCTAATGTTTTCGCCTACTATGTCAGCATGTTCCAGTTTCAAGGTTTTGAGAGCGGCTTGGTTACAGCATACAACATTCCCCGCCTCGTCGATTGCGATAATTCCCTCTCCTACAGACTCGACTATGCCCTGAAGCTGCTTGTGTGTCTTTCTCAACCTCTGTGTGGCTATGTCAGACTCGGCTGCCTTTTCCACTAGTCGCGCCATCTGGTGTAGGAAGTCCATGTATTCGTCGGCGTGTTGCTGTATTCTGTGCTTTTGATCTTGTGTAAAGCCCACGAGCGCAATGACTCCAAGGGAAATATCGCCCACACTCAAGGGGTAGCACATATGGCATGTTTCCTGGCATCCCGCCTTGCCGGCGCACCCCTCACAGACAGGATCGTTGTCCTTGTCAGTGACTACATACGGGCGTTTTTTGCGAGTTGCTTCTGCAAAAGAACACGAAGCAGGTAAATGCTGGCCTACTAGGTTTGCATATTTACCCGTTCCTGCGACCCTCACAAGTCGGTGGTTTGCCACTGTGACATCAAACCGGAGAACAGTAGAGACTGCATCGGCAATTTGCTGCAAGAATTCATCGAATGAGTTGTCTATACACATAGGTACAGAAGTCATCTCCCTATACTTTTCCATAATTCCTATAATACGCTCCTATGTTTGTCGTATCAAATATCACCTGTCTTACTCCTTCGAAGAGTCGCAGTCTCATAATGATACTGCATTTTAAGTCTCAATATGAGATTTATCGTGGGATTGCAAGATCTGGACGAGACCTTAAGTCTTTGACTCAACCAGCCGGCCGGAGCGGGTTACCAAGACAATAAGCGCCTGTTTGGATGGCTTGGCACGAGTCTTGCATTAAATGTTTCCTAGAAACGCTTATTTGCACTATGATACCGGCTATCTGAATTCCATGATAGCGCAAATGCGTATCATTGTCCATTCTAGCAGGCGTATTGTATTAATCGGGGTGAAGGAAGGTGATATAGCCACATAGTCTCTACAATGCAGTAGAACCTTTCTCGGTAACAGTCATAGTCCGCAATCCTGAAATATGCTTTGTAGACATTAAGGAGGTTACACCGTGAGATCAGCAATTAGAAGAATCGCAATAGTAGGTTTATGCATTGCTTTATGCACAATCTGTTCGTCAATTTCGTACGCCGCTCGTCCGACTGTCATTAAGGTCGCTCATGACCTATCTCCTGACCCATACGATCCAACCCATGGATTCGCTACAGTCTTCAAGAACTACGTTGAAAGCAGAACAGACGGCAAGTACGTCGTAGAGATATATCCCTCAAGCGTTTTGGGTAAGGAACGTGAGCGTCTGGAACTTACCAGAGCAGGAGCGATTCACGTTGACCTGGCGTCAGTCGGAGGCCTGAGTCAGCTTTATCAACCTGCTATCCTTCTCAATACACCGTTTATGTACAAGAGTGACAAAATCGTCTCTGCCGTACTCAAGAGCGACTTCGTCGACTGGATGTTCAATGATATGAAGAAGAAGACCGGACTTCGTTCCATCTGCGTGTACGAGATGGGCGGATTGTCATGTCTTACAAATAACCTAAGGCCTATTCGCACACCGGCTGACATGAAGAGCATCAAGTTCCGGGCCATGGACGACAGCCAGGTCGCCATGTTCAAAGCCCTGGGCGCAAATGCGGTTCCCATGGCATGGAGCGAAACATATACAGGACTTCAGACCGGCGTTGTCCAGGGACAGGTTAACCCGATTTCAGCTATCATAAGCGTAAAACTGTATGAGGTTCAAAAGTATATCACCCTTAGCCGTACCCTCCTGGGCAGCCACTGGGTGGTAGTCAATGACAAGTGGTATAGCAGCCTTCCTGCAGATGTAAGGAAGATAGTTGATGACGGATTCTATTATGCAAGAGAAGCTGCAGCAGGTCTAACACAGATCGTCCAGGCACAGGGCCTTGATACTCTTAAGAAGAACGGCATGGAGATTACCGCACTGACAGACGCACAGTGGGAGGAGTTCGCTAAACTTGGTTGCCCGGCAGTACTAGAGTGGGCCAAGACAAAGATGGATCCTGCCACTGTTGACAGGTTCGTCAGCACTGTACAGAAGGTAGAAAAGGAAGTAGAGGGCAAGTAGCCTTCGGCTTGGAGCACTACACGTGCTCATAACTTGCATGCAGCCTGACTGCATATGACAAAAGAGGAGGGCCTGAGTGTTTGACACATGAATACGTGTCAAGTCAGGCCCTCCAAAGAGAGGCTGAAATAAGTACAATGGGTAACAAGAAAACCGGATCGAACGGAAACGTGCTTTTAGCCATTGAAGAGATACTTGTGAATGCATGCGCGTTCATGCTGGCCGGAATGGCGCTCATTACTCTTATCGCTGTTTTTTACAGATATGTGCTGGGAAATGCGCTTTCCTGGACTGAAGAGCTTACGCGCTATCTTATGATCTTTGTCGGCCTTTTCGGCACAGCTGTCGCATTGAGACGAGACGAGCATGTCGGCTTCACAATGATTGTGGAAAAGCTTCCGCCGGCATTGCAAAAGGCAGCCAACCTCATAAATTACGTAAGTGTCGGCATCTTCTGCTGGATCATGGTCTATAACGGATTCAAGTGGGCATCGTGGACCGGAACCACAGCGGAAATTTTGCCGATTCCTATGTGGATCCCATGCTCAATGGTGCCGGTGAGTGGCCTGACGATGCTTATTGTAATCGTCAATAAAATCTGGAATGAGCTGAGGGGTGAAAATAAGTGACTGCCTTACTAGTCGTTTTAGCGTTTGCATTCATGCTTGTCATAGGTACGCCAATTGCTTTCGTTCTTGGCTTGGCCGGTGTCATTGCACTGGTCGGAAGCAGCGGCGGAAGCCTTTTGATGTTAGTGCCTCAGCAGATATTCTCCGGAATGAATTCGTTTGTGCTGATGGCAATACCGTTCTTCATCCTCGCAGGAGAGCTAATGAACGCAGCGGGGATAACCAGCAAAATCGTAAATCTTTCCAATGCTCTTGTAGGGCGCATGAAGGGTGGTCTGGGTCATGTCAACATAGTGGCTAACGTGATCTTCGCCACTATGTCAGGTGCAGCGGTAGCAGCAGTTGCCGGGCTTGGAACTATCCTTATTCCATCTATGGAGCAATCCGGATACGACAAGTCTTATGCTTGTGCACTTACAGCATCTGCGTCAGTAATCGGCCCAACTATTCCACCGAGTATTCCTATGGTGGTTTGCGCATCCACGGCAGGCATTTCAGTTGCAGCAATGTTTGCCGGAGGCATATTCCCAGGATTACTTCTGGGAGGCTTGATGATGATTCTTAACGGTATCATCTCTGCGCGCAGGGGTTACCAGTTGGACGGACAGGCCTACAAAGGCACCAAAGCAGAAGTGGTGAAGGACGGCCTCATTGCCTTAGGTATGCCGGCTATTATCATATTAGGTATTCTGGGAGGCATCTTTACAGCTACAGAGGCTGCAGCGGTAGCAGTTGCTTATGCGGTCATAATCGGGAAATTTGTCTTCAAAACGCTTGATGCCAAGATTTTGTGGCAAGTGTTCAAGAACGCTGTGAGCAAGACAGGAGTATCGTTGCTCCTGGTATCAATGGGTGGAATTCTAAGCTGGGTGATGGCGTCTGAGCAAGTGCCTGCGAAGA
>DUVA01000118.1 GCA_012841305.1 Bacillota bacterium
ATATTCTTCGGATATGCGTTCCTGCGCACGTTTTACTTTAGCTTCACCGATTACAACATGTTCTCAAAACCTGCATGGGTCGGGCTCCAAAACTACGTGGATCTCTTCCGCAACATACGGTTCGGCCGGGCATTTAGGAACTCGCTGACCTTTGCCATTATCGTAACGTTTTTTCAAACCATATTCGCCCTGGTTCTGGCAATCGTGCTCAATGCCAAGATGCGCGGAATCAAGCTTTTCAGAGCATTGTACTACATGCCCAGCGTCACATCGAGCGTTGTCATCACCCTCATCTTCATGTGGCTGTTCCAGCGCAACGGCATATTCAACTACCTAACGACCGTGTTTCTGCAGTACAAAGCTATTATCGGCGCATTCTTCGCCTCCCTCGTCGTACTCCAGATCCTCATGGTAGCCGCGGAACGGGCGCGCAAGCAGCCATGTTCATGGTTCGAGCCCAGCTTCATCCTGGCATCAGCCTTGCTGTCATTAGTTGTCGTATGGTTTCTCCAATTCGCCGGAGTAGTAGCGCCTGGTACGGATATTGAACCTGTAAGGATCATTTGGCTCAACACGCGCCAGACCATTCCTGAATGGGCAGGAAAGCTGGGCATTCCGCGTCCTCTTGCGTCGATAATGATTCTGAATACCTGGACCACTGCGCCCACTATGATGCTCTTGTTTCTCGCAGGACTTCAGGATATTCCCAGAGAGCTCTACGAGGCTGCGTCTGTTGACGGTGCAACGGGCTTTGCTGCATTCAGACACATAACTCTCCCGGGGCTAAGGCACATAACATATCTAATCGTGACTATGGGGCTTATCGGAACACTGCAAATGTTTGACCAGGTGGCAATCATAGGAGACCAAGCCCCACTTGAATCTGTAATAACATTGGCCTACTTCGTATATCACAACGCCTTCCCTGGTTCTGCAGTCCCCAGAATAGGAGTTGCCTCGGCCGCTGCGATGATCCTGGCAGCCTTTACACTTATCCTGACCTGGGTTCAAAGAAAGCTTGCGCGAGTTTAGCCCAGATGTGAGGCGGGAGGATGATCCAAGATGGAAACGAGAAGAGTCAGAATAAGACCGGCAGATGTTTATAGCAGTCAGCAACGAAAAGCAGTAGCAAGAAGACGATGGGCACGAACCGGCTCAATATACGTGCTGCTCATGTTCTTTTCCCTTTTCTTCATGGGCCCGTTGGTCTTTGCGTTCATGTCAAGCCTGAAGGACAACCCTACCGACTGGCCTCCGCAACTTGGCTCGCCACAGCTATCACCGGTGAATTGGGGAGCCGCCTACCGTCTGGGAAGGTCAGGAGGAGGCGGTGGCCTCTTCGGCGCGTTTGCTCCGGGGGCAGTTGTCCCATTTAGCGCAATGTACGAAGTAGACAAAGGCGAAGTCCCGGAACCCCCCATTGTTGTAGTACCGCAGCGAGTTCCTGGGGCAGGAGCAGGCGCGGTAAGGCTTGGACCCTTTGCCGCAGACGAGGCCGAGGTGAGCGAAGTAAGAGAGGTCTCCCGAGAAGAGGTTGACGGGAAAATCCGCGTAACTTATGAGTGGGAGATAAGGCACAAAGGAGAACTCACATACGACAGGCTTCCCATGGATGTGGAAGTGCCGCTCTATCAGAAATTCGTCTCTGCCACTCTTGCACCGAACAGGCTGGAGAGACTGGGGCGTGTCCAAAGTTGGAATAACGTCACATCCGGAGTCATCCCTTACGTCTTCTATAATTATCATCGCGTTTTCAGGGAGAACTACAGCCGCACAACAGGCAGAAGCCTCTTTTTGATGTGGATAAGGAACTCGTTCCTCCTCAGCGGGATACGGGTAGCAACTACGCTCTTAATTGCATCAATGGCAGGATACGCCTTGGCGCGGTTAGATTTTACAGGCCGATCCGCTCTTTTCTACCTGACGCTCTTCTCCATGATGATCCCTGGACAGGTTACTTTCATATCCAACTATCTGGTCCTAAGAGACGGTATCTTCGGACTGTCAAAGCTCTTCGGCGTAGATACGCTAATAAATACTTGGTCAGGCTATATCATATCCTCAATGGTCAACGGAAGCGCTGTTTTCATCATGAAGCAGTTCTTCGAATCACTCCCCCGCGACCTGGAGGAATCGGCCAAAATCGACGGCGCAGGCACCATACAGACATACTTCAAGATCATGCTTCCCCTGGCCCGTCCATCCCTGGGCGCGCTCGCAATCCTCACGTTCCAGGGCACATGGAACGAATTCTTCTGGCCGCTGATGATACTCACATCACCTGCTGACAAGTACACATTGACAATCGGCCTTCTCAACTTCAGGAGCACTTATGCTGTGGCGTTTGACTGGGGTCCCATGTTGGCTGGAACTATAATATCAGCCCTGCCCGTGATCGTGTTATTCATCGTGTTCCAAAGCTACTTCGTAGAAGGGATCAGCTTCACAGGGATAAAGGGTTGAAGGCACGCCCAAGCTAGGCCAGGATAAACTCTACGCTCTGCCCTTCCGGAACGCGTTGGCGCCGGCCTCGGCATTCAATGATGACTGACTTGTCTCCGGCCACCACTTGGGCGTCGGCGGTTTTATTCACTACGGTGACCCGATAGGGAGTAATGACCACTCGCAGGCGTCTGCCCTGGCACTCGAACGGGATTTGTAACCTGTCCCAACGGCGCGGCAGGCGTGGATCTATGGCTATCACAGGCTCAGCCGCTCCCTTAGCCAGGCTGCATAACCCCTCCCGGCCGGCACCATTCAGAAGTCGTATTCCTGCGAACCCGTACACAACAGCCTGCCACATTCCCCCGAGATTCGCAGCGTGTATCCCGTCCTTGAGGTTTCCCTTCTCATCCTCGAGTTCAATGGAGATGCACCGCTCGAAGTAAGCGTATCCGTCCTCAGGTAGGCCTAGATATGATGCGAACGCCGAATGTGCAGACGCACTCAACGATGACAGGTGAGTGGTTCGAGGCTCGTAGTAGCGCCAGTTCGCATTCCAGATCTCTTTATCGAACAGGTCAGGAAGGATGCAGCCAAGCATCACTATATCTGCCTGCTTAAGCAACTTGCTTCGAACAAGCCTCTCCCGCCCTAAGGCCTCCTCCACAGACTCTCCGGTACCTTTGACGCTTTCTTTCAACTTCAAGAGGTCCACGTCATCGTAGCCATAGTAGCCTTCAAACTGCTCAACGACACCGGAATCGGGGTCAGGCCGAGGAAGGTAGAGAAGATCCGCAACTCGCCTAATCTCATCCAATTCATCTTCGTCGATTCCCAGCCGGCAGGCGAGCACATCCCAATCCTCCGGAAACTCCTGGGCAAGGTCAAGAGCTTTAAGCAACGTCCAGCGGGCTATATAGTTGGTGAAAGCATTATTGTCCACGTGTTCGTGGAATTCATCCGGGCCGATTACACGGAGTATGTCGTATCTGCCTCTTACATCGTTCCACTCTGCGCGGCTCGCCCAAAACCGGGCTGCTTCCACAATCATCTCCATTCCGTACGCCTGCATGAAATCCCAATCTCCCGTTCGCCTGCAGTAGTTCCATACCGCATACGCCACGTCGGCAGTGATGTGGTCCTCAAGCTCTCCGCACCAAATCCGCACTCTTTCCCCTGTTTCCGGATGGGGCCTTGACCACTTCGGCGTAGTCTCATCGCCTGAATCCGCGCTTTCCCATGCATACATTGCCCCGCGATAACCGTTATCACGGGCTTTTCGCCTGGCGCCGGGCAATGTGTGATACCTGTACATAAGAAGACTGCGAGCCACATCCGGGAACAGGACCACAAAGAACGGAAGAATGAAGATCTCTGTATCCCAGAAGACATGGCCTTTATAACCCTCTCCATGCAGCCCTTTAGCGGCTATGCTAACTGTATCGTCGCTTTTGGGGCCGAGGGACGCGAGATGGAACAAGGCGAACCTCACAGCCATCCGGTCCCTGTCCGGCCCGTCTAGGAGGATATCACAGCGTTCCCACATCCTGCGCCATCCCTCAATATGTTCCTGCTTGCACTCTGAAAATCCTAAGGACGCAGCTTCACTAGCATTTGCCCGCGCAGTGGACAGCAATTCATCCATACCCGGCTGCTTCCCTCGCCTGCGCCACGCCACATCCCGGGAAGTATGCACAGTCACAAATTTGTGTATCTCTATGGATTCGCCCTCTTCCAGAAGAGCCTCAAAATCATGACCGGCAGAGCGCCTATCTGCGTAAGGAACCGCTTTGACGGGAATTGCACAAGCGTCCGCAGATTCACGGCCTGCCTCGCCCCGGCATTTCACAACACCTGCCCGCTGGGCGCAGGCCGTGGCTATACCTATTCCCGACTCAATGGTGGTCGTGCATACCCCGGCTGTTCCATCACCCTCAGCCCCGACCCGATCTACCTGCAGGTGCGCCACGCCGGAGTTAGATACATCCCCATCCAAGCTGGACCTGAACAACACCCGTCCTGACCCTCGCTCCATGGTCAGGGAAAGCTTAATGCAGAGCAAATGCTCATCCACAACAGATACGAAGCGTTCACTCTCTACTTTCACCATACGTCCGTGCCTATCTCTCCACCTGTAAGCACGGCGAAGAATTCCGCTTGGCATATCCAGCTCCCGGCGGTAATCGCTGATTCCTGATTTACCGACTCTTTCTCCATCTATCCGGATCTCGATGGGTAACGGATCCTGGATCACAACAAGTTCGGTTACATCGTACGGCCCCGACGCCTTATCGAATACTCCTGCAACAAAGGAGCCGGGATTCCCCATGTACAGCCCGTCCTCATGCGCGCCCCTCACACTGAGATAGCCATTGGTCAATGTGAAGAGAGTTTCGTATGAAGCTGCAGTCTCAGCCTGACAAGAAGTCTCGTACGCAATCTTGTTGTCCTCTGCAGGTAAGAGCAGCAAATGGCTGTCGATTGATTCTTTCCCAGCTGACATAGGCTCACCGTCATCCCTCCACACGTTCATCTGGCCATCCAGTATCCTGGAAAAGGACTCAATCCCGCCTCCCATGTGATACACCGAAGGAGGGACACCTTCAGGCTCCTGCCCTACGCTGATGAAGACTGCGCCTTCTGTTTTCGGGGTGATCATCTTCGAGTCGCTGCCTTGAGAGCCGCCGATGGATCCAAACTCATCTCCTATGAAAAGTATCTCTGATATGTCTATACCGTGGGGCTTTGCCACTTGTTCAACTAAGTAATCTACGGAATCAGACTTATCAGTCAGTCCGAGCTCGACATGCTTCACATCACTGGTGACCCTGCCTTCCAGCCCAACTTCTTCGGAGCAGCGACGCACCAGGTCAATAACGGACTGTATTCCCGGAAGGCCCGCATTCTCCAGGCGCGCCTGAGTTCTTGCGAGAAGCTCCCCGATCGTCTCCTTCGGAGGGTCTTCCCACTCACGAAAGGGCATGATATCAAGCTTACGCCTGTTCATCCTGTCGAAGATCACTCGTGTTGCAAGGCCGTGCTGTTTTTTCAAAACGCGCTCTGCAATACCGATCGCTTCATCCATCATTCTGTTCTCCGCAGGAGTTGCCTCTCTGGCCCAAAGCCTAACAGTGCATCCCTCAGAGTCAAACCCGTATACCTCTGACCCCCTATTTACACAGGCCAGGAGATTGCCCTTGATTCTCGGATGAAGGAGAGAGAAGAATTGCCTGTCGAGATTGGCAAAATTCGTTCCGGTGACTGCAGCGAACCACACGCCTCTGCCGAGCAGGGCCTCTGTTCGCCATATGAGATGATCCACAGGCCCGCTGCGGGAAGCCACCGCAGTTCCGTCCCAGTCGAAAACGAGCATCTTGTAACGGCGTGACAGCAACTGATGAAGGCTAAGATTACTCATTGGAACCCCCTGTGATTACTTAATCGTAAAAGCTATATGATTTATATGATTTACAGGGATTCCATTCTCCATTGACACCCCGATTTCCTTCATGAGGCTGTAAATTTCCTTTAACGTTTAAGCTGCAGTGATGCGTTCGCCCGTTCGATGGTCAAGGCCGGCCTGAGATTATCCTCAATCAGTACGGTTGAAAGTTTCATAGAGGCCTTCCGGGACATCCAACTGATCAGCGCCTTTGAAGAATCCAACCCTCCAGATACCGCCCGGATAGGTTCCCCAGTCAATCTCGGCGCCCCCCGGTTTCCACCACGTGTGAACTATGACGTAGCTCGAAGGCAGATTCCCGTACCATCGGTTCGCCGTAAGATTCGTCGACCCCCCTCTGTACACTGCGCAAACGCCGAGCTCGGGGCCGTACCAGACGATCCATTTAGGATAGCCCTGGACATCCTGGTTGACTCGCACGGCCTCTTCCGAATCTCCGTACCGGGGAAGGTCGATGTTGAGGGCCCAACCTGCTTCCTGCAAACCCTCGACATTCTCTGATACCCGCCAAACAAGCTCCATGTCGAAGAAGTCTTGGTAGAAGGTAAACACCCAATCTGCCTTGACAGGCGCAACCTCACCTAATGTCGTCTTGAGGAAGCCCACAAACTCAATTCCGGTAATGGCGAGTACGAGCTTGTCCTCTTCCTCCAGGACTTCTACATGCCCGGGTTTTGCCGGCATGTGAGTGCCCCATCCTCCGATTCCCAGCCACAAGGAGGACGGCTTACCCACATATGCGAGGACATCTCGGTGGTCTCCCGCAGCCCCCGGGTCTATGGCAAGATAATCAATGGATACAGGGTCAAGGGATAGTCCTATCGAATATGTCGGGCCGACGTATTCAAAATAAGGTTCAGTATAAGCCTTAGCATGAGACTGGGCGGATGCCGGTTGGGATGGCAGGAGAGAAAGCCCGGAGCAAATAGCAATAGCGGCAAACAATACTAATATGAGGTTGGCAGAGGGGGCGGCCCAAGCCGCGCCCCTGCCCTGTTTCCCGGATGCTGATTGCATGACTATTTAACCTCTACGCTATCGAGCTCAGCGTATCTGGCTTCGAGATAGCGAACTGTAGAAGCAACACTGTGCGTATCATAGATAAGGTAGTAATTGAGATGCTCGAAGACATCGCCTGGGATCATGTGCAGTGGCCAATTAGGTCCCCTGCCCTCGAGATTCTCTATGTTTATCGGAATTTCATTTTTCTGCCTGAGGCCGAAAATCTCGTCTGCGATCCAACGGAAGTAACCGGTTCTCCATTCGCCTTCAAGGTGCCAGTGCTCCATCTCGATCTTGCCTTCGAGATCAGGTGCCACCTCGGGCACATCCATCAAGCACTCAGCCACACCCATGCTCTCCCCGGCTGAGAAGTTGGTGCGCCATCTTTCCGGGCTGCAGAAGAGGTAAGAAGCACCCCACCACGCAGGCTTCGGTCCGACAGAGTCTGCAAACGTTATGTACGGTGTGCCGTCCACTTCTGTCAGAGCTCCCTGCTCAGCCCAGTACTCCTTAGCAGTTATGCCCAGCTCATCCGCCCAGTCAATCCAGCGGAATACAGGCAGTATGTGCCTGGCATCCTCAATGTCGCTCATGACGCCACCGCACATGGTGAAGAGCTTTGTGAGGTCAGCATATCCCGCGGAAACTACGCGATTGCTCACTCTGATTTCGCCGGTGGTATATATCGACGCAACCATCTCCTGCCGCATTCCGGGGAATAGATCAGACGCATTGTGTGCAACAACGGTGATCCTGGCCGGGCCTGCCTCGAGAATCCCCAGTTTGATAATGCGGAAGGGCTCCTCAAACGTGGTTTTTTCCTCGTGCCTGTCGTAGTTCTCGTCATACCACCAGGTGCTGTACGGGAAGCCGGCGTACCGGATCATTCCGATGTCCCTGGCATATTTGTGTTCTTTGCCACGATACTCGATGATATCCAAGGTTCCGTACTTGCCTACCTTGACTTTGAACAGGCCGTCAAGGCTGTAGATAATCGTGTTATCCTCATCGACCTTGTCAACACCGAACGCTGCCTGAAAGACAGGTTTCTTTTCAGGCTCCTCGTCTGAGACGACGATCTTCACCGGTCCGGTCGCCAGGAATGCCACCTCATCGTAACGCGACACAGTCCCTGACATGTCCACATCGTCAAGCTGGAAGGGAATTTGCTCTCCCTTCTCGTCCAGTACGGTTAAAGAATCCCAATTAGCGGGGAAGTCGACTCCTATGGCCTCGCGGACTTCGTCCATTGTGAGAGACACAGGAACCGGTGTACCGGTCACGCACTTGACATTGACCACAACTGACTTGGTGGCTGCTGATGCCCCCATGCTGAAAATGGCAAGCACTGCTGCCATGAGGAGAGCAACCACAGCGAACCTGTTTCTAATCTTCATTTTTCACGTTCCTCCTCATAATTCGTCTTGTTAGGCCACCCTTGGGCCAACCGAACACAAGCGCAGAACCCCGAAGGATCAGCGCCACTCGACCAATGTATATCCAAACGCTTCCACAGGCAGATCCAGTTGAACCGTTTCAGCGCCTTGAGGGACAGAGCAAATAACATCTTCAGCTGATACAAGATCCCCTGCTGTGTTGTAACGTTTCACGCCAAATACGATCTCGGGCCCTGGTGCACTGCACCGTATGTCAACATCAATGGCCTTGCCGGAAGCCTTGTCAGCAAAGCTCCGGGCAATGATCACGTTCCGGTAATCCGGCGCTGTCATGTGGCGATATTCTATCATCGGCTGGAAAACCAAAGCGTCCAACGCCGCGGCCTGCGTTTTGCCGGCGCCGGAGAATTTCACGGTCACACTGTGCCGTCCCGCTTCCAGTTCTATCCAAGGTGCAAGTTTCTCCATCACAAAGTACTTCGTGTCAGGGGATCCGCCCATGTCCACCACGATGGGCTCTTGACCGTCTATAGAAAAGCTCATACCCACCTGTCCCCCAGCAAGCGGCTGTCTCTCGAAAACTGCGTATGGGATGTAAATATCGTTTTCAGGGATTGTGAAGTCCAGTTTGAAGCTGTCACCGGACCTTGCAGTCACGTAAAATTCTCCGCTCGGCGTATTCTCACCTGTCCATTGTGCCCACATCTTCCGAGGACGGCCTGATACCGGCTTCTCAAAGGACTCCGCTTCCACCACTCGATACGCATATTTCCACCTGTTGCCAAGGTCCATGTACTCGCAAGCCTTGGGCACCGACGCAAGCTCTATCATTGTAGTTACAGCCTCAATAGTCGATTCCGCGCCTGAGTTGAAGCTGACTCCTATTCCGCGTTCAGGCCCAGGTGGATCTATTCCGTCCCATCCACGTCCTGTTGCCGCATCATACATTGGGTAACCCGCTACATTGTTCCCTGTATACCACGACCCTGAGATTCCGCCTAGGACGGCGTAGATCTCCTTGCCGGTCGCACGGTACAGCTCCAAAAGGCCTGTAGTTATGGTCTGGGCCCCGTACGATAACTGAACGTAAGTAAGAGGTGCAGGGCCCATATGGGCGAACATCCCGATTGAAGCCAGCATGTGCGTAACGAAACTGTTCGCCGCAAACTCGGCTGATTCTATCCAGGCCTCGTTCCCGAAGACCCTTCCCGCCATGGCAAGGGCCTTTATCTGATGGCTGCCCCAGCCATGCCAATTGCAGAGCGCCTGGCCCCATGGAATATGAGCGCCGAAGGGGAACTCATCAGGTGCCCCCATCTGGAACCCGGCTATTCCGTCGGCAAGCATCTTTGCCATCTCCGCAGTTTGCGGGCTTGGCCTTGCTTCATACAACTCGCACAAAGCCAGCACAAGGACGCCGGAGGCATCCGACCCGTCTTCCACGAGCCATGCCGGGATCCGGGTGCCGTGCAACGTTTTGTACTCGCCGTACTTCGACAGCTCATGTGCGGTGAGGAACTCCCATATTGACTCGAGAGACGGTGCGATTAGCTCCTCCAGATGTGTTGCATATTCCGGATCAACCTTGTCGAAAACCCTGATACCGCGCGCTAAGGCCCACATACCCCTGGTCGTCCACCAATTGACCCCCTTCTCGCTGGTAGCGCCCTTTAGGTTACGAGCGCCTGATTCCAGGATGAAGTTGTAGAAATGGCCTTCCGGGGTACGCATGTACTCAATGAACTTGAAGCAATCTCTTGCCATGTCAAGGGCATGCTTATCTCCGGACCTTTCGTACTCGGCAAGATATGCAAGGGCTGCCCTGGCTACGTCGTCTACGCAACTTACACCCTCACTGGCAGCTTCCACATACTTGTATTTCGAGCTCCTGTCGCCTGGAACTGACGGTTCACAGTAGACCCACCAGATAGGAATGACGGTCCCGTCGGACCGGACTATCTCATCACGCAAGTAGTCCAGGTGTGATAAGTTAACCATCTCATTCACTGCCCTGTGGGCCTCACTTGCATACTCTCTCTCTCCACTCTCCGCAGCAGGAGTCAGACTGACACCAAAGATCATCATCAAGATGAGGGTACACGCCACGACTGCCGGCAGAGAGCCTCGTTTGGTTCGAATCATCTTCGCATCCCCCCATGCTACTATGCTCACCCGGTTCGGTAACCGGCTGCCTAGTAGCTCAGTATCTCGTTAACCCTCTCTTCTGCGATCTCCATGGCTTCCTCCGGTGTCTCCTTCCCCAGTACTGCGCAGTATTGATATTCCTCGGCGATCGCATCATAAATCTCCACCAAAGGCCGGACGTTATCCGCCCCCTGAGTGTGCCTGCTCTGAACCATGAATTTGGCCAGGTGAGGCTGTTTCTTGGCTATGGAAGAGAAGTCCTCAATTTCGTCAAGGTTCTTGCGGTATGGCATCTGGCTCGTCATTGCCAGAAACATTGCATCGTTCTTTTCACTCAGCATGAACTTGACGAACTCCCACGCCTCTTCCGGATGCTTGCAGGTCTGGAAAATGCCGATGTTTTTCGGGTCGCTGTAAGTCCACACTTCTTTCCCTGAGTAGAAGTCAGGGACAGGAACAGGCACAAAATCATATTCAAACCCTTTGGGTTTCATTGATTCCCAGAAAGGTATGGCGAAAGGGCCTGTGATGTAAGTTGCGATCTTCTCCTGTAAGAATACATCCCCCGGGAACGTGGACCTCGGAGCATAACCTCCCTTGAAAAGCTCAGCAAGGAATCCCATGGCAGCAACTCCGGCTTTGTTGTTGAATGCTGCCTTGTTCCCTTCTATCAGGGTCCGCCCACCGCTGGCTGCAATATACAGAGTGTAAAAGTCGAAGAACCGCTGCCACCAGATGGGTTCGATGTTGAGGTAGATCATCCATTGGTCGATCCTGCCGTCTCCGTCCCTGTCCAGTGTCAGCTTTTCCGCAGCTTTAAGAAACCCGCTGTATGTTCTGAGGGATGCAGGATCCACGCCTGCTTCCTTCAGCATTTTCGCGTTGTAGGCCAGCATTATCGGATTGCCTTTCCACGGGACCTGGTAGAAGTGGCCATCAGGCGACCTGTGCTGCTCCATGATGTCTTGAGGCAACCTCTCCTCCATAAAGGGGATGAAATCACTCAATCTGTCCATGCGGTACAGCCCGCCTGCTGCGACAAACTGCGTGACCACTCCGGGATAGATGTTTGCGCAAACGTCGGGGGTAGTTTTCGCAGCTATCGCTGCCAGCAAAGCCTCTTCTGTTGAGCGCGAGGCGGGCAAGGGTTGAAGGTTTACTATGATATCCTTTCGCGCTCTGTTCCATTCCCCCACAACAGCCTTTGCCCATTTGATCTCCTGAGGGTTCGATGAACACCAAAAGTCGATAGTAACAGAGCTGTCCTTTGGCGCTGCGCCTGCATACGATACCGGCGCCAATATGGCTATGAGAACGGCTGTAGCCACAACGCGGGATAGGCTCCCGGCAGCCTGGGCCCTCCGCATGTTTCCGTTATGTCCGTATCCAAGTCTCTTGTTCATGTCACACACTACCACCCTGCCAGAATATCGCGTGCGTCTCGCGCAGCGTCTCGCACCGCGTTCTTCGGAGTCTTTCGGCTGTTCACACAGGATAGATCGTACTGCTTGGAGATTGCGTCGAAGATTTCAATCAGGTGCTTACTGTCATCCACACCCCGAGTGTAGGCGCCCTGAACCACGAACTTGGACATCATCGGGTTGTTCTTGAAGTAGGGTGCGAACATAGGATCCTTGACGATGTCCTTGCGGTAAGGAGGTTGAGATGTAATCTCCAGCCAGAGCAGGTCATTCTCTTTAGACATGATGAACTTCACGAACTCCCATGCTTCGTGCGGATGCTTCGAATTGGCAAAGATGCCGATGTTTTTTGGGTCGCCGTAGGTGACGACAGGGCCCTTATGCCCGTCTGGGACAGGAACCGGTATGAAGTCGTACTCGAATCCATCCGGAGCGTTCTGATCATAGTAAGGTATGGAGTAAGGCCCTGTTATCGTGGTAGCAATCCTGCCGCCTAAGAACTGATCCCCTATAAGCGTTCCTTTGGGAACCAGCTTGTTGTCGAACAAGGTCTTCAGGAAAGTGAAAACTTCCACTGCTGCATCGTCTTCAAATGCCACTTTTCCACTGCTGTCCAGGAGCGTCTTACCACCGCTCGCAGCTATGTAGAGAGTGTAGAAGTCGAAGAACCGCTGCCACCACGTGACATCAGTGCTTGGCGAGTAAAGCCATTGGTCTGTTCTGCCGTCTCCGTCTGTATCTTTGGCGAGTTTCTCGGCTGCCTCCAGAAAACCGCTGTAGATAGCCAGAGAAGCCGGATCTATGCCATTCTCCTTGAGCAAGTTAACGTTGTAAGCCAGCATGACAGGATTGGCTTTCCATGGGATCTGATAGACATGGCCATCCTTATAGGTGAACGCATCTACTATTTCCTTTGGACTCCGCTCGTAGACGAAATCGTAGAACCCGGGCAACTCGTCGTGTGGGTAAAGGCCCTTGCCTACGATATACTGGGATATCGCGCCTGGGTAGATATTCGCGCAGACATCCGGAGTAGTCCCGGCTGCTATTGCAGCAAGCAGCACTTCCTCTGTGGACCGGGACGCCGGGAGCGGCTCCATTTTCACCTGTATACCGGGATTATTTTTGTTCCATCTTGAGACTATTATCTTGGCGAACTCGATCTCCTGCGGGTTAGACGAAGGCCAGAATGTAATGGTAACCGGCGCCTTCGCTTCGATGAGCCCACATGACAATGACACCATCAATGCAACAGCAACCAGCGCTGCCCCACGCATCTTGATGTTGGTTCGCATTACAATCCCTCCATTTTACTGTTCTTGCTCCTCCTTGCCTCCTCGCCTGTCTGCCTATCCCTTGATGCCTGACAACGCCAGACTCTCTATGAAGTAGTTCTGGAAGAACAGGTACGCAATTACAACAGGCAAAGCTAACATGGTTGCAGCAGCCATTTGCGCAGCGACTTGCGCTCCTGCAAGCCCGCCTACGCTGAACAAGGTGACCATCTGGGGCATGGTCATCATGTCCCACTTCCTGATCACAATCAGAGGCCAGAGCACTTCATTCCATGAACCTATGAAGGTAGTGATCCCTACTGTAATAAGGGATGGTTTGGAAAGTGGCCAGAATATCCCAAAAAGTATCCCATAGTCAGAGCACCCGTCGATCCTCGCTGCGTCTACCAGCTCCTGGGGGAGCGACCTGAAGAATTGCCTGAAGATGATGATCCCCATGTTGCTGATCATGGCAGGGACTATCAATGCCTTGTAAGTGTCAGCCCAACCCAGCCTGACGATAAGCACATACATGGGTATAAGCGTCAACTGGCCCGGGATCATCATCGTCAAGAGCACTACATTGAATATGGTATCTCGCCCTATGAACCTAAGCCGTGCCAGGGCATAACCCACCATGGAGCTGAATACCAGCACACATGCGGTAGACACTGTCGAAACGAAGATCGAGTTAAGTAAGGCCCTGGCGATTGGGATCTGCGTGAAGACTGCCAGGTACCCCTTAAGTGAGAAGTTCTCTGACAACAAGTTTAAGCTTCCAATTTCGTTCTCCGGCTTCAGTGAAGCAGAAATCATCCAGAGAAACGGGTATATAAAGGTGAGTGCAGCTGCGGCTAAGACTATGTATCCCAGGATTTTCTTCATTGCTCGCATTATTTTTGCCTCCCCTCGTCAATACGGCTGCTCGACATCGAGCAGCTTTCTCTGGACTAATGTGACAACGAAGATCATCAGCGCCAGCGCGAATCCTATGGTAGCCGCATAACCCATCCTCAGGAACTGGAATGCGTTTTTGTAAAGATACAGAACAACAGACAACGTGCTTTCTGCCGGTCCGCCGCCGGTCATCACGAACGGCTCGATGAAAAGCCCGAATCCGCCAATGGTAGAAAGCATCACTACCAGCAATGTAATAGGCGATAGCAATGGCAGCGTTATCTTCCAGAATTGCGTGGACTTATCAGCCCCGTCTATACTCGCAGCCTCATAAAGCTCGCGCGGCACATTTTGAAGTCCGGCCAAGAACAAGATTATGTAAAATCCAATATTCTTCCACGTGGCCATCACTGCAATAGAATAGATGGCAATAGATGGGTCTGTAAGCCATGGCACCGGATTTGCGCCCAGCTTGGTCAGGACCAGGTTAAAGACTCCTGCATCAGTTGAGTAAAGCTGTTGCCACAGAATGGTCACAACTGCGCCTGAGATGACAAATGGCAGGAAGAAGGCGCCTCTGAAGAAACTTCTGAGTTTTATGGGTCCATTGAGAACAACTGCAATGAGCAGGGCAAGCACTATTTGAAGTGGAATGTGAAGGGCTAAGAACCTCAGAGTGTTCGTGACCGCAGTCCAAAATGTTGTATCGCGCATCAGCCTTTCGATGTTCCTGAGTCCTGCGAATTCCATCGGGGACACAATATCCCATTTGCAGAAGACCAGGATAAACGCGAATACCAAGGGATATGCGATGAAGATCAGAAAATGCAGTACATATGGAAGCACCATTATGTACCCTACTTTATCGCTCGACCGGAACTCTCTCTTCAATTTCGCAAAGCATGACTGCTGCCTCTCTTCGACTGCAGCCTCCTTCACTTGGACCACCCCCACACAAGACTATGCTTCAATACGCCTGGGGCATGTGGATTCGCGGATAATCAGTTCAGTGCAGACCGAAATCTTGTAAGGAACACGGTCCGGATCTCCGTCTATTGATTCTAAGATGAGGCGGGCTGCATGATAACCCAGCTCCCTCTTGTGCACTCGCACGGTTGTCAGGGCCGGAGTGGTATGAGCCGCTAATTCAATGTCGTCAAATCCGACCACTGACAAGTCGTCCGGGACACTGAGCCCCAACTCCTGAGTTGCTTTCATTACTCCGATCGCCATAGCGTCATTGCCTGCGAATATCGCAGTCGGCCTGGGCGACCTCTTCAAAAGACGCTCCGCTGCTTTATAACCCCCGCTGACGTCGTAGTCAGCCACATCTTCGTAGGTAATAACCATCTCAGGCCTAACCGGGAGGCCGTATGCTTCCATGGCCTGCCTGTAACCTTGATATCTTTCATAAAGAGAGCTATGGGTCATCGGGCCTGAGGTAAATCCGATGTCTTTGTGGCCCAGCCTGATCAAGTGCTCCACAGCCTCACGGGCTCCTGCGGTGTTGTCAGTCATAACACACGGAACCTTCGGCTCCACTATGTTATTGTCCACCAGCACCAGCGGCATCCCATTAGATACAACCTCATTGATACAATCGAGCTCAATGTCGCAGCCTGCTATGATCAATCCATCTACAGGACGTTCCGTTGCGAACTCTGAGATCATGGCCATATCCGCTTCGTGATGAGAAAATGTGGAGAAGAGCACCTGATAACCCTCATCACGCAGCCATTCCTCCACTCCCACCATGACAAGGCCATAGAATGGGTCTGATACAAGAGAACGAAGACGCCTGTCAAAAAGTATGCCTATCCTGTTTGTCCGCCGGCGGGAGAGGCCTGCATCCTGAGGCATCGGATATTCAAGCTCACGGGCTGCTTGAATTACTCTCTCTCTGGTCTCTCGGCTTATCCTGCCTTTGTTGTTGAGGGTTCTGGATACAGTCGACGCAGAGACGCCGGCTTTCCTTGCTATGTCCTCTATTGTGACTGCCATGACCACACTCTCCGTTCCATCGTGCGCAAGTTGCGCTGGTTTGTTGCCCTTATTTTGCCGAAAAATCCTCTATTTTAGCGGCAGCGACCCCGATACAAGCGTCTGCACCGCCGTAGTAGACATAAACCGTATCATCTGCTACTACCTGCCCGCAACTGAAGACAACGTTGGGAACCCAACCCTCTTTCTCCCAATCCAGTTCAGGTTCGAGGATGGGCTTAGCCTGCCTGTACACCAGCCGCGTGGGATCGTCTCCGTCGAAAAGCGCCCAGCCTAAGCGATACCTGTTGTCAGGATCGACGCCGTGGTAGATCAGTGCCCAGCCTTCAGACACTCTAAAGGGTGGGCCTGCAATGCCTATCCGTTCCGACTCCCACGAATCAGGCACTATTTCCATAACGACTTTGTGGTCAGTCCACGTGACCAAATCATCGGAAAAAGCCATCCAGATGGCGGGATGGCGCCTGTGGTACATCCCGTACCTGCCATTGACTTTCTCCGGGAAAAGCGAGGCATCCTTGTTAGGCTCATCGAGGACTACTCCGTGGCGCGACCAACTAACCAGGTTAGGCGAGCTCGCCATGGATATTCTGTAGTCTCCGCCGAACCTGGCGCCGAAGGCTGTGTACATCATGTAGAACTTGCCGTCAAGTTCCACTATTCTCGGATCCTCTACACCCCGCTGCTCCTGGGGGCCTTCTCCTATGAATATGGGCTTGTCGTTCCTTGCGAAATCCACTCCGTTAACGCTCACAGCATGACCCATAGTGGAAATGTAAGGTCCGTACCTATCGTGGCTGGGCAGGTCGCAAGCGCGGTATACGAGGTGAAAGATACCATCCTTTGCGATAGCCGCGCAGTTAAATACCGCAGACCTCTCCCAACTGTGCTCAGGCACCGACCTTAGAATAGGCTTGTTGGATAGCATCTCAAGCTTAACCATTGGCGCACCTCCGTAATTGGCACGTCTTGCGCATTACTTTGCGCACTTGCACATGTTGTTTGCACTAGATTTGCGCAGATTATATTCGACATACGGGTTAGGGATTCCTTCTTTGCGCAGAAGTTTTCTATGGTGAAGCACTGGCAATTAGGGGAAGCACTCGCAGGCAAGGGAAGCACCAGCAGGCATTTGAGTAAAGCCCCGCCTGTTAGCATAGGCGGAGCTTTATTCCGGAGTTCTGTAATCTTAGTTGCACTTATCCGATGCTAGTTCAGTATCTCAATTAAGTCGCCTTCTGACGGCCCGAGAACGAAGGATATCTTCCCGTCTTTGATCTCTATCCCGGCCTCGTGCCGCCATGACCGGGCGGGGCCGCCTCCTGTGTTAGCCGGGACATGGATATTGACAACCTGTTCTTTCGGCTCATGGTTTACAACAACAAACACATCCCTGCCGGGGGCGGTAAACCTTC
>DUVA01000119.1 GCA_012841305.1 Bacillota bacterium
CCGTGATAATCTCCGGGGGAATTGCCTCGTCAGCACCGCGCTGAGTAATGAAGGATTTCTCACCTGACGGGCCTACAAGGTTTATGATACATGCAGTCATGAGGTTTTGATGGGATTCTACCAAAACACTGACCCCTGCTTCATTGAGATCTGAAAGCGCAATGTCGGCAAGGGCGTCCCTGCCTATTGCCCCTACAAGTCCGGATTCATGACCAAGGAGTGAACACCAGAATGGGAAGTTTGAAGCTGTTCCGCCGGGACGCGCCTGGATTATTGCAGGAACATCAGTACCGGGTTTTGGCTCAGTCTTCGGAGATACCAGAATGTCTGTTGCAATACCCCCCATTGCCAGGATCAAGCCATTCCTATCCTTCCTGTCCTTCTTTCTTTCCGGCGTTTGCTCTTCACCTGACTTCCTTTTTCCAATATCAGCCCAAATCTTGTCCAAGATGCGCTCATCATCTTCTGATAACGTAATATCCTTCGCCGGATTCTTCTCCCGTGCCATCTTCAACCCTCCTCTGCCCTTTCTACCACCCGCAGCCGTTCACCTTCCATCCAAAACTATCAACAACTTCTTCTTTCCGTACTACGAATACCCTCTCGCCGTACCATGAATACCCTCTCTCCGCACTACGAATACCCACTCGCTGCCACATAGCTATCCAACGCCTGTCGACTTGGACTTCCTTCTTACTGCCAGGCGATTGAGTCTCCCGGCAGACGACAGGTCCATACCGGCAGCAGTAGGACTTAAGCCTTTGGCGTAGTATATATATGTAGCATTTATGTCGCATTCGGGAAGTAGTTTGATCCAACACAGTGAACCGTAGAAGAGATGAACGGAGGATTCAAGTATTGGGTCAAAGCGCCAATGAGCATCCTAAACCCAGGGTTTTCTCATCATCCCTGTCGCGCATCGTCATGCCGCTTGTTTCCCGCCCCATCATACCTATTATTTCCCGAACCGTCATACCGGTTATTATCATAATATTCCTTACAGGTCTGTCTGTGCAGGCACCTGTGCAATCCAGCGCGGAGCGACCCGCTTCGCAATCTGCCTCAGGCGTTGTATTAGCTGAAAAGATCAGGATAATCCACTACTTCTATTCACCCGGTTGCAATGAGTGCCTGCACGCGGAAGGCATTCTTGGCCAGTTGGAGGACGCCCTGCCGTATGTGAAAATAGAACGCTACAATATGTTCGAACCCGGTATCATGGAGATACGCGAAGGCTTTGACGAAACATATGATGTGCCGTCGGCCAGGAGAGGCGCAGTTCCCGCAGTCTTTGCCGGACAGTCCTGGTTTATCGGTGTGCGCGAGCTGGAGATCGCAAAAGACGAAGGATGGCTGGCTGAAGCCTTGGAAGAAGCTCCTACAGAGCTTTTGCCGGCTGACAAAAACGGGATAACGCAGCGGTTTGCCTCATTTGATCTAGGTATTGTGCTGGGTGCAGGCCTTATCGACGGCATAAATCCATGCGCATTTGCAGGGCTGGCATTTCTGATTTCATACCTTCTTATGTCAGGTAGCAATAGGAAACACCTGCTTTATACCGGTTTAGGTTTCTGCGCGGCAATGTTTATGACATATCTTGCAATCGGCACAGGGATTCTCTCTGTCATCAAGCGTATCCAGGCAATATCGTGGATCCTTCCTGTGCTTGGCGGAATCGTGGGCCTCCTGGCAGTAGTTTTGGGCGTTTTAAGCATTGTAGATGCTGTAAGAGCTGTAATCCGGCGGGATGAGGCCGACTTTGCGCTGAAGCTCCCGACGAGCATTTCAAAAGCTGTCAGAGCCACAATCAGAAAACACGTAAACTCCGGCTCACTGTTGATCGGGGCGATGGTAACAGGTTTTCTTGTAGCTGCAATGGAGTTCCTCTGTACAGGCCAGGTCTACCTACCTACGATAGTCTACGTTCATTCAGTCCACCCCGGTGATGCCAGGGCCATGCTTTATCTCGTTGTCTATAATATTGCTTTTATGGTGCCTGCGGTAGGAGTCTTCTTAGCAGCCTATTTCGGAATGGGTTCCAAAGCCCTGGCAAGAATTGCAGCAAAAAGTATAGCGACGGTAAAGTTCCTTACCGGCTTATTGTTTTTGCTTCTAGGCGGATACTTGGTCAGGATGCTGTGGCAGATTCTCTAGGGGAGCAGGTTACACAGCACGCCCGGTGGCCGGCTCTTATTTGGCCAAAATGCCGCAGCTTTGACTCAAACGAAGAAAACCATCAGTGACAAGAAGTATGGAGGCGGACCGCGGTGATAAGGACTGTCGTTAGATATTTAGCCCCAGTGATAATCCTGGTATTGGCCGTAGCACTTACTGCCATAGAGCCATTTGGCTTCAACCCTTCCTATTGTGTGGCACAAACGGTCGGCTATGAATCCGGCCCGCTGATTCTCGGACCCAAGACCGCGCTCTGCTTCGTTGATTTTCAATGTGACGTGCGAGAGCAATTCCTTGACCTTATTGCAGCTCTTACCGGAAGACATATGACCTCTGTCAAGTGGGCGGTAGTCACGTCCCAATACTCGGAGAAGCTGGAAGCTGCCCTCAAAGCCAGAAATGCCTCAGCGGAGGTGATCCATGACCCAGAAGGCAGGCTCCTTAACGAGTTCGGCATTACAGAAGTACCTGCAGTCGTTCTGACATCCAAAGGTCAAGTTGTATATAGATCTGAAAAGTATATCCCTCTTCACAACGAACGGCTCATTGAAATCGTCTCTTGTTTCGCCCGAGGACAAGAGATTCCTGAAGCCTACCAAGATAGGCGCCTCAAGGTGGGGGGTTCTACCCCGGACATAACGCTGCCTGACGTATCAGGGAAGATTTGGAGCTTGAAGCTATATAAGAAGACTAAGGATGCGCATTCTCGCCTGCTTTATGTATTTACGATAATGAATTGCGAACCATGTAGGGAAGCGCTGAAGTCTCTAAAAGAGAATGCTCATAATCTGGATGACACTGAAGTAGTAGTCATCTCCTTTGGACCGAAGAAGCTCACAATGAGGGAACTCGAGCGCATGCCCCTTCCCTTCATAGTCCTATGCGATGAGAACTCTGAAACCTATGCCGGGTATCACCTTTCAGATACTCCCACAATTGTCCTGACTTGTGATGGCATAATTACCTATCTAAGCAGCGGATGGGACAGTAGCAAGCAACAGGAACTCTTGCGAGTTCTTGCGTATCCGCAGTGAACATGCGGATAATCAGCATCCGCGTAGGTACCGGCAGGCACGCAAACAACTGCCTTGATCACAAACAACCAAGGGTGAGTTTCGAGCCAACTCTTGCCTATTTAAATACTTGTGATCGTGTGTGGACCTATGTCTCGCGTAGATGCGCACCCTGTTAGGATCATTGCAGTCTCAAGTTCACTCTGAATCTCATTAAGGACGCATCTTACGCCCTCTCTTCCTCCGCCGAAAGCACCTATGGTAAGAGGCCTGCCTACAAGCACGGCGTCAGCGCCCATGGCAAGGCACTTAAGGACGTCCACACCCCTCCGAACGCCTCCGTCGGCAAAAACGATAAGCTTCCCCTTGACAGGTTTGGCAACCTCGCTGAGGACATCTGCAACTCCGGGGGTATGATCAAGAACCCTGCCTCCGTGATTGGACACAACAATCCCTGCTGCGCCACACTCAGCAGCAAGCTTTGCTTCATCCGGCGTCATAATACCTTTTATGATTACCGGCAGACTAGTCGAACTGATGAGTTTCTTAAGCTCCTTTTCGGTCTTAGGCCCTGCCTCTGCACCGAGAAGCCTCATATTCACAAAGCCTGCAGCGTCCACATCCATTCCGACAGCAATAGCTCCGACGTCCTCAGCCGCCTTGAATTTGCTGATTATTTGGTCATTCGGCCCAGGCTTCACGACAGGAATTGCGCGCCCTCTGAACTCATGAAGCGCCTCTATTCCTGCCTGATATACGTTTGGACCCCCGCCGTCTCCTGTCATACCGATAGTACCTGCGTCGAGACACCCGCCGACAATAGCATGGGCAAGCTCGTACTCACCGATTAGCTCCTGGAAATTGATCTTGACCCCTGCAACAGGTGCCCCAAGAACAGGCAGTGCAAGACTATGCCCAAATAGGGATATGCTGCAATCTGCCTCTTTAACCCCGTGAAGTGTCCTCATGTTAACCTTTACTGAAGCAAGTGCGTCCACATTGCGCATGAACGAGGCTCCGGTTCCAATACCGCCCATGCCGGGCACCTCTCCTCTACATACCCTGCCATCGCATACACTACAGACCCTGCAGATCCGGCCCATTCTCTCTCTGGCACGTTTATGGATCTCATACATTGCAATTTTAGAAGCCATACTGCTTTCACTCCCACCTTGTCACTTCACTTTCACCGGCAAACGACGACCTCAATCTTTTGCTTCCGTTCTGTATAATTCCATTCTACAATTAGGCAGGTATTTCCTTTCATGGCTAAAGAGAATGTCAGAGCGCGTTATTGGGTGACAATCTGAAAAGTTGAGGTCCTTCCGCCGAAATCCACGCAAAATGAAAAATTGGCAAGTTCTGTACAACAAAAAAAGCTTCCGGCAGTGACCTACTCTCCCACACCGTTACCAGTGCAGTACCATCGGCGCTGGAGGGCTTAACTTCTGTGTTCGGGATGGGAACAGGTGTTGCCCCTCCGCCATTACCACCGGAAAGCTTATATACACTTTTTACACCTTGAAAGCTGCATAGTATCGGGTATCTTGAGATTTTCCGAAAATAGGTCAAGCCCTCGACCTATTAGTACCGGCTAGCTGAAGATATCACTATCCTTACACTGCCGGCCTATCTACCAGATAATCTCTCTGGGGTCTTACCGGACTAATCCGCGGGAGATCTCATCTTGGGGTGGGCTTGGCGCTTAGATGCTTTCAGCGCTTATCCCTTCTATACTTAGCTTCCCAGCTATACTCCTGGCGGAATAACTGGTACACCATCGGTACATCCATCCCGGTCCTCTCGTACTAGGGACGGCTCCCCTCAAATCTCCTACGCCCACGACAGATAGGGACCGAACTGTCTCACGACGTTCTGAACCCAGCTCGCGTGCCGCTTTAATGGGCGAACAGC
>DUVA01000120.1 GCA_012841305.1 Bacillota bacterium
CCCTTTTGCTTAGGCTCCACGGCCTGTTCGGCCGGAGGTGAAGAGACATCCCAGTTTTCTCTTCGGAATCAGCGCGTACACCTCTGCCCTTCTGTCGGTCAAGGCAGGCATCCCGTTTTGGTTCGCGCGTCCTCTCGCAGGACTCGTCACAGCCAGCAATAGGCGCATTCTTGGGACGCCATAAGCACCCGCTTGCACGACGGAACTCCCTGGCAATAACGACAATCGGCATTAACTTCGTGGTGGTCTCTGTTTCTTAATACACTCAATTCTTCGGCGGTGCCTTAGGAATAGAAGGGATCCGGTACCCGTCAGTGTTCGGTCATATTCTCACAAAACCTGAATAGTTTATAGGTGTTGTCCTCTATATGTTGCTATGGATGTGGTTTGACAGGTGGTTGACTAGATCCTGGCTGACCCTCGCCCTTCGTGCAGTGGGACAGAACGCAGGAGCTCTTAGCTGATGCCGGCTATTTCACTGAAAAGAACGTAACCGTTCTGGAACAGCGGAACATCGAGGCGTATATTCCTCCTGACCAGCAGAAGCATGGCGCGACTGTTGAACCTGCGCCAAGAGGTCGAATACCCGCTGGCTTACCCGGGAAGGAAGTGACAATTGAGTGTTTGGCGGTAACCGTAGTTTAGGACAGCATGATTTCCATACGGGCGACTTGCCTTTTGGCAAACACACAACAGCCCGGTCGAAATTTTGTGCTGTAGCACGAAGGGATATGACCTGAATGTTCGTAAGAATTGCTTCACTTATCAGAAAATACACACACAAGGAGAGGATCTGATGCCTAGGCTAATAACCACTGTGCAAGAAGTGGAAGATCTTGTGCGTGGGGTAACCTTTTTTGGCACAGGAGGGGGTGGAAATCCGGATAAGGGATTGCGATTCCTTAAGGAGACCCTAGAGGATGTTGGCAAGATTGAACTCGTGGACGTAGATGAAATATCTGACAGCGCTACTGTATGCACCTGCTTCTACATGGGCTCCATTGCACCGCACACACCCGAAGTCCAAGCAAGAATGAAAGTCATGGGTCTAGTCGAGAAGGAGGTTGAACGAGTCCTTCCTGAAGCGGTCAAAGCTCTGGAAAGATTTCTGGGAAGAGAAATCGACGCGATCGTTCCAGCTGAACTTGGAGGCATAAATACGCCTGCGCCTATCGATGCAGCTGCCCGATTGGGAAAGAAAGTCGTAGACGGTGACTATGCAGGAAGGGCTATCCCGGAAATCGTTCAGATTACGCCGTCGATGGCAGGCAAACAGCTGGCGCCTATGTCTAGCGTAGATGAGTGGGGCAACGTGGCCTTTGTGGAAAAGGTCCGCAATCACCAATGCGCTGAGGCTATGGGCAAGGCCATCAGCACAGTCGCGTTTGGCCTGGTAGGTCAAACCGCCTTCGTAATAAGCGGCAAGGAACTGAAGGAGCTCCTCATTCGCGGTACCGTGTCTGAAAGCATTATGGTAGGCAAAACCCTTAGAGAAGCAAGAATGAGCGGCAGAGATCCTGCTGTAGCAGTGGCAAAAGCGTTAAATGGCTGGGTGCTTTTCGTAGGCAGAGTCACCGGGAAGGAATGGGAGGACAGACAGGGTTACTACTGGGGCACACACACATTCGAAGGAACCGACAAGTTCGCCGGACATGAACTCAAGGTGTGGTTCAAAAACGAAAACCATATCTCGTGGCTTGACGGCAAGCCTTACGTAACCAGTCCTGATATCATCCAAGTGATTCAAAGGAACACAGGCGATCCTATTGTAAATCCCGCCCTTTCTATAGGCGAAGAAGTCGCGATCATCGGCGTAAGAAAGAGAGAGGCCTTTGCTACGGAGCAAGGGATTGCCACAGTCGGCCCCGCCCATTACGGGTTCGATATCGAACACAAGCCCATTGAACAAGTACTCACCGAATAGTCGGCATGCCACCGCTGGCCGTCAATGAAGTATCGCGGAAAGGAGGCGCCAGAAAAAACACTTTTTGAGATGGGGTTTCGTGCAGTCAGGCCTTTTCCGGAAAAACAGTAGTGACTGGGGGGACTTAGAAGGTGGCACAGATGGAGACGACAGTGACAAGGGTGGATCGGTTTGGAGATTATTCCACTATTCAGGTACCGGAGACAGAAACCAAGTCCTTCTATGGCATGTTTCTAGTGTTTCTTGGAGTCCTGGTATGCGTCGCAGTGTTGTATGGCGGAGCCGGTCTGGGGAATGGCCTAAACTTACGCGACATGGCAATCGCATCCATAGTCGGCTCTGTCATTCTTGGGGTAGTCGGCTTTCTTACAGCACTGATCGGCGGACGCACCAGAACCTCAACATA
>DUVA01000121.1 GCA_012841305.1 Bacillota bacterium
AGGCTTATTGGTGGTAGATTATCAACCACCATCATGCCTCAAGCGGGTAGAATATAGAACACCTCACCATAGAGAATCCCTTCACTTGAGGCTTGTGGATACAAAATCGACCACACTTTTCTGGAAGGTGGGCGAAATACTACCACCTTCTCCAAAAAGAGTGGTAGAAAACCTTCCACCTGAGCCTCAAAGAGCTATCAAAATCCCTCTCCAGCCCAAAAATGTGGTCCAAAATCAACCACTATTGCCATTGGGGGTGGTCGAAAACCGACCACGTGCCGGCCTTTTACCGCGAAAACACGAAAAGATGGTTGAAATTGAAGCAGCGTTTTGAAAAGAGTGGTCGGTAATCAACCATGTTCATATTAACCGGCGTGACCCTATGTAGGGCCGCCTACTCTGAGACCATCCGGCGACTTTTGGCCCGCTGCTCCTTGACTCATCCGCCGCGCTTTTCTATTTCTCCTTTGAGTTCGCTGTTTGCCATGGGAAAACTCCCCTGTATCCATGTTTCCTATGGGAATTGTCGCACCTTGACCGGTGTGATCCCAGGTGAGAGCTATTTGATGCCTGCTCCGTGATCGAAAACCGGATATGTCGACCGGATTGCGTTGAGACACGTCGACTAATTTGATATTTGCCAATATCCAACAGCCTCTTCCAATTGCTCCCTTGCAGTAATAACGTTAGTTCACTTGCTTCCCTGCCAGTAGGAATTTAATCGGAGAGTGTGGAATGTATATCCAATCAAGTGAGTTTCTGATGGACTATCTACGCAAGGTGGTGAAGGCAAATGGCAAAGTACAAGAGAACGGTCTCACTCATTGATCCTCCCGAAAAATATCGAGGCCCCTGGGTAAAAGAAGACTTCGTGAAACACTGTCCGCATCTTTTCCAGGGGGGGACCACTGTTTTGGATGTGGGATGTGGCTCTGCAGATATAAAAGGCTTTCTTTCCGAAGGCGTGACTTACATAGGCATAGACCACATCGGAGATATAAGAGACCATCTTTCGGAAAAGATGGCTGAAATATTCATAGAGCAATTCCCGGAGATAATTAATAATCCTGACATAGTATGTGATGCCGGTTCAGTGCCGCTGGAAGACGGGTGCGCAGACACTATAATGGCTCTCGGCTTGGACGTCCTAGGGGTACCGGGTGCTATTTCTGAGATTAAGAGGTTGCTCAAAGATGGAGGCCGTTTCGTATTTCAGGGCTCATCGGAGTATTTCTGTGATAACAACATAAGAACGCGTTTAAGGGATAGCGGATTTCATATCGAAGAAGAATTTCGTCAGGTGCTGAAGTATCCGGGGGACAATCACAGATTGGTCTACTACATATGCACACTAAATTAGTGGGGACTGATTTTCGAGGTTGAATGGAGCGCGCAATCGGTATGGGCCAGGGAGTGCACCCTAATGATGAAATCGCCGCATATCACCGGCGCGCCCTCTGCGCCGACCTTTTTAATCTGTACTCGTTTACCCCCTCGGAAGTTTTTGGGCTTGCGGTATATCGTCTGATTACCGAAAACGATAATAGAGATTCACGCACATGGCCGAACCGGCAACAGCATTCCAAAATATCCAACAAAATATTAGTAAATTTAGAGTATTGTGGAATGCGTGTCCATTGAGGCGTATAATGGTGCCAGAACGCTGAGTTCATATTGAGGGGGTGTCGATTATGTCCCGTGGTCTGACCTGGATTGCCCTAGCGATCTGTCTGGTGCTTCATACGACTCATTGCGCCGCGTCCACGGAGAACGTCAGCAAGTTCATCTCAGTTCTGGAGGAGAAGGGTTTCACAGTTCAGGAAGGCAGAGTAGGCAAGCTCAATGTTCTGGAGTTGTGCAGTGCAGGCTATGTCAACTACTGCTTCGGCAACAACGCAGGATTCCCATACGCTGTCTACATAGTCCCCCCGTCTCCCGGACAAGACCCGTCACCGCTTCAGGCCCCTCCTACAGGATATGACCCTGACTCGCCCGATAACTACCCTGCCAACCTGGGCACCATCCCAGCAGGAATGACGTACAAGCTACGGCCAGACGAGGCGATTGTCCTCATCGGAACCACACCTCCTGAGGCCCGCTACTTCAGCTTCCGGAGCTATCTCGGGTTTGTCCAAAATAAACCAGGGAAAGACTATGCAGGCACGCCGACTTTCGGCGATGATGAAATCGGATGGTATCACAGGATATACTGTAGCTTGGGTGATCCGCTGAATCACCTGAATATGTGGACGAGCAATACGCCCGGAGGCGCCGCCGGAAATGCTTTCAACAGCGCTACTGTCCTCATTACCACTGCTGACAAGGGCGTAAACCGGATGATGCGAGATGCGCTCATCGCAGCCGGATACAGTCCGGATATCATCAACGATGACAACATCCCCCCGGCTCTCGTCGACATGGGGCTCGAAAAGGGGAAAGACACGTTTCTGATGGTCGTAAGGGCTGCACTGTGGGATGAACCTGACAAAGGTAGGGATTACATAGATAACCCCGGCGACTACCTGCAGGTGTTCCGCATAACGCCGAACACGCCCATTGACACCGAGGAGCCTTGGCCAGTGCCTGCCCTCAAAGTGAGGGAGACCGGGGTTTCCGAGTATCAGATCATCCCGAACGCTGCGGCAGACCTGGAACACCTGAGGCAAGAGATAATCCGAAGACACGGCAGCCAAGAACTCAAGCAAGTGCATCTTGACACGAACATCTGGCTCCCTGAGGGGTATATAGGCATGTTCCGCGATGTCGACCTTCTCGCAGAAGACAGAGACACCACATATCTGCGCACAGGCTTCTTCCAACTGGCAGGTGATGATGACTTCGTGATCGTATACGGCATAAACCACGAGCAAACCGGGAAAGCGATATACAGCAACTTCAGCTTTTACGGCGCGGATCTGCTCAACGGCGTAGCCGGAACCAGCAGTCGAGAATATGCGAACTCTGCTGCCGACTACTTCCCTCCGGGTTACGAGAACGCAAAGGACTACTACGTGTACAAGATCGCAAGACGCGCCCAAGACGGTGAACCGTGCGTCGTGGTGCCATACAGCACAGGCAATCCCTCGGGGAAGGCTTTCGGAGTTGATAACAATAAGGACGCTTTCATTGCTTTCAGAGCATACATCGATGTGAACACCCAAGTAGGGCCGTCTCTCTTCGAGCTGATCTGGGATCGCGCTATTCTGTTCACTGAGGGTTGGTGACTGGAGGATCATATTTAACGATTGTCCATAGGAGAGATGCACATAAATAAGGTACGGCGATCATGAAGATGCCAGGGCAAATGGATGAGTGGAAGATGCCTAAAGCGGGCTACCATCAAGCGGGAGAAGAACCGATTCTCCCCAGCTTCTTGTTTATGGTATCGATATCAAAGGCTTTTGGTTCAAAGTCTTTGCCTAACCATTCAACAGTTTCAGCGTGCATTTGGGAATCAGGATCAGCAAGTGCCTCAAGATGGGCGTAGTACCCGTGAATTCCACCGCTATCCTCGAACGGGGCTGCTTGTCTGCCTCCTGTGCATACCGGATAGCGCATTTTTTCGTTGCGGGGAAGGGTTTTTTCTACGGCAATCTTATGGACCCAATTATCCCCGAAATCATAGACGTACCAAAACTTGCCGTTTGAGGCTGCATTAGCCTCGGCAATGGTCACATCAAATTCATCAACGAGGCTTCGATGGCCCCATGTACCATCTGAATCCAATATAGGGCCTATCGCCACATCACTGACACTGAACTCATGCATGTGGTAGCCTTCCCAGCCCATCACCGCCTGGATAATCCCATGAAGGTGGGCAAGGGTAAAGTGGCCCGGCACAAGGACTCTACGCCATATGGGCGGACGGGTGCCCTCCAAGTCTATTCTCAACTGATACACAGGACCATCGGGAGTTGTAGGCGCAATGCCTTGAAAGGGGTTTTCCCGAGGGGACGTGTCGTCCTCGAAAGGTGCGATTTGATCCAAAGTCCGGAGAAACATTTGCCCAATATCCGGATCCACCTCTTTCAGGGCGTCTAAAGCATGTTGTAGGCTATCGGGGTCGTCGCTTGCAAACACAGCCTCTATAAGATCGTTCATACAGCCATCATTTGTCGGGTCATCTAACACAGCGATGACCAACGCGGAAATCGCTTTATCAGGATTGTCGAGGTAATGAAGGTACAGCGTTCCGAGGCTATATGCGTCCTCAGGGGATTCCGAAATATGCTTCAAGGCGGAATCGGCAGCCTTGACTGCATCTTTGACACGCCCGAGCTGGAAAAGGGAGATCGCGCGGCCTACATTTACGGCTGGGTGTTTCTTTTCAATGAACCAAGCCTTCTGGAAAGCGGAAAGAGACTCTTCCCACTCCTCCATGCGAGCAAGACACCTACCGATATACACATGCGCCATGTAATCCTGGGGGTTAAGGTCTGTGACTTTCTTGAGTCTATCAATGGCAGCGGGATAATCCTCCATCCCGAAGAGGGCCAAACCTAAGATGCGATGTGCCATTTCGTCGCTATCGTCCGCCTTTATCGCCATTTTGGCAGTATTGGCAGCCTCTTCACAGTCTCCTATCATCGAGAACCCGCCGGCTATGCTCGTCAAAATCTCCGAATGATCGGAAACCATCGCCCGAGCACGCCTGAGCGCGATACCGGCGGGTTCACGCCTTCCTGACATAGCATAAAACAAGCCTGTTTGCAGTAGCTCAACGTCATCCTCGGTAATCTGCGCTAACAGCAGGTGGAGTGTATCAATGGCACATCCTGTATCTCCGCTGAAATAGAGTGTGGAAGCGAGACCAAGCAAGGTTCTGGGATCCGGCGTTTTTTGGGATCCAAGTTGGGTCTCAAATACAGACTTAGCGCGTTCTAGTTGACCTCCGGCAATCAGGGAAAAAGCGTTTTGGATATTATGTTCTGTTTGCTGGTGGACCCTTTTCTTTCGTGCCACGTATCATTCTCCTAACTTGTGCATCCTATCGGACAGGCGCAAAGGCCGAGCCGATGGCATGGGTTCATAGAGACTAAGAATAACTCGGGGCGCATTGATTCATTCCACCCCTATCCATTCTTTTGTCATGATTATAGCTTACCTGTGCTAATCCGTAAAGCGTACTGACAGCATGCACCCTAACGAAGCAATGCAAAAGAACGGCAGGGTGCTTAGTAAGGAGGGCTTATCAGTTGGGGACGAGGCGACTATGAGCCCAAAAGGGCAGACTGTTTTCCGTCGGCTGTTCCGCAATGTATTGCAACGGGTAGCAGTATGGAGTCCGTCCACACTGCTATGATGCCCAAGCCACACCGAGTTCGGAGATGATGGTCCTTCAGGGTGTCAGCCTTCCGCGTCTATCTGCTTCAACCTGCGCCATAGAGTAGTCTTGCTTATGCCGAGACGACGCGCGGTTTCAGCCTTGTTGCCCTCCGCTTCTTCCAAGGTTCGGAGGATGGTTTCGGTTTCGATCTGCCGTAGGTTTGAGTCGCCAAGCGCCCCGTCAGCGGCTCTTGCTGAGGTTCGTGCCACTGCCGCGTTTGTGACTGTGGGCTTATTTCCCTTCTGTGGACTGCGTTCCCTTGAGGCAGCGTATCGCGCGAGGATCCTGTCCACCTCGGTTCGCATCACTGGTCGGCGTTCTTCGCCTACTGCTACGAGCTGTTCGATGGTGTTTTCAAGTTGACGCACGTTTCCTGGCCAGGAATAGTTTTCCAGGACAGTCAGGGCTCCGGAGAAGAAACGCCTGGGCCGTCGCTGCAGTCGCGCCGCGACTAGGTGCATCAAATATTCTGCCAGCAAGGGGATGTCTTCCGGCCGTTCTCGCAACGGCGGTATCTGCAGGTTCAGCACGCTCAGCCTGTAGAACAAGTCATCACGGAATTCTTTCCGCTGAACCAGGCCGAATA
>DUVA01000122.1 GCA_012841305.1 Bacillota bacterium
CCTAAAGCACCTGTATCATCTCGAACATAGGCAGCATCACTGCTGCCACTATTAAGCCAACAGATAGACCAACTACTGCAATAAGAATAGGTTCAATAATACTCGTCAGCGATTTGATTCCTCTATCAACCTCCTTTTCATAAAACTCCGCAAGCTTCAACAAGACCTCATCGACAGCTCCGCTTTCCTCGCCTATTGCCACCATTTGCGCAACAACAGGCGGAAAAACTCGGGCGTCTGCAAGGGGAGCTGCAATACCTGCCCCTTCCCTCACCCCGGCCCGAACCCCACGGAGTCCCAGAGCAACAACTTGATTGCCTACAACCCTCTCCACTATCTCAAGGCTCTGCAATATGGGTACTCCTGCGCCTACGAGACTTGAAAGGGTTTCGGAAAAGCGTACGACGATGACTTTCATTGCGAAGCTTCCGATTACCGGAATCTTCAACACAGCAGAATCCCACCGGTATCGACCTTCATCAGTTCCCACATAATACCTTGCCCCAAGTACAACCAAGACCAACGCTCCAATCAAGACATACCAGCGGGTCTTGATGAACCTTCCTATGGAAATTAAAGCCTTGGTAAGCCCGGGCAGGGCGATACCGGATTCCTCGAGCACGCCTGCGAAACTCGGGACTACAGTAGCAAGGAGGATAATAACAACAATTACCGCAAACACGGCAATTACTGCAGGATATGTCATAGCGCCTTTGATCCTCTGCCTCAAATCGTAGTCCCTGTCAAAATACGCAGCCAACCTTACCAGGACTTCATCTAGCCTACCGGAAGCCTCTCCCGCCTCAACCATATGAAGGAAGAGTTGGGGAAATGCCCCTGTGTCAGCCAACGAACGGGCAAGGGGCATGCCGGCATCCACGTTCACTCTGGCAGCGCCTAATACCTCTCTTTCCAGTGTGGACTCAGCCTGTTCAGTAAGAGTGTGGAGAGCAGGCGAAAGCCCGACTCCTGCAGTCATCATAATCGACATGTGCCTAGCAATCCTGGAAAGATGTACCAGACCCAGTCTTCGCCTGGACGAACCCAAAGGTCTTAAGGCCTTCACCTGCTCACCCTTCTCGTCTCGAGTGAGCCCTGTAATAAAAAGCCCCTGCGCTTTCAGCATGTCGAAGGCCAAGGATTCATCCGGAGCTTCAATTTGGCCTTTAATCAATCGTCCGCTCGCATCCCGTGCCCGATATGAGAAGGTTGCCTTCATCTTGCACCTCCTACGTAAACCGATCCTACGTAGCCTTGAGAAGGCGCTTTAAATCGTCAGCGTCAACCGCTATGGCAAGAGCATCTTCATTAGAGACTACCCCCTGCTCCACCCAATAGCGGAGTGATTGCTCCATTGTCTGCATTCCGAATCTTGCACCTGTCTGAATCACAGACCTCAATTGATGAGTCTTTCCTTCGCGAATAAGGTTCTTAACCGCAGGCGTACCCACCATTATCTCGACAGCAGGCACTCTGCCCGGCTTGTCCTTCCTGGGGATTAGCTGCTGGGCGATTACCGCCTCCAGCGTTCCTGCAAGCTGAACCCTTATCTGATGCTGTTGATACTCGGGAAAAACATCGATGATCCGGTCAATAGTCTGTACAGCGTCACCTGTATGGAGCGTTGCCAGGACCAGGTGTCCTGTCTCGGCCGCGGTTATCGCAGTCGCCATTGTCTCTAGGTCTCTCATTTCGCCTACTAAGATTACATCAGGATCCTCTCTTAGCGCAGCTCGTAGAGCAGAGGGAAATGACTTTGCGTCCTCCCCGATCTCGCGTTGATTCACTATTGCCTTCTTGTGTTGGTGCAAATACTCTATAGGATCCTCAATAGCCATCACATGACAGTTACGCCGCGAGTTGATAAGTCCGACCATGGCTGCGAGAGTCGTAGACTTTCCACTGCCTGTAGGCCCTGTCACTACCACAAATCCCCTGGGCTTGTCTGCGAATGTCTCCAGGATCTTAGGCAACCCTAAATCACTAAGGTTCGGCACATCAAACGGAATGACTCGTATGGCAGCCCCGAAAGCGCCCCGCTGTTTATATGCGTTCACCCTGAAGCGTCCGATTCCCGAAAGCCCCATGGAAAAATCCACATGTCCTTCGTCATCAAAGACTTGCTTGTTGTCTTTGCTCATCATGGACATAACAAGGCGTTCGGTATCACTCGCCGAGAGACGTCTCAAATCATCTTCCATAGCCTTGAGTTTGCCTGTGACTCTCAACATAGGTGGAAGCCCCACTGTGATATGTAAGTCAGATGCTCCGCTTTCGACTGCGGCCTTTAACAGGTCTTCCAACCCTATCATCCAAATCCCCCTATCACTTTTGGAACAGCGCATACTTTCCCCAGCTCTTCCCTGCTGGTTATGCCTAGCAAGACCTTAGATGCCCCGTCTATCCCAAGTTTCGTCATTCCACCTGAGATAGCAGCTTCCTCAATGTCCTCAGCAGGAGCGCCTTGCATCACAAGGCTTCTGATACCACCGGTCATATCCATGATCTCGCCTATGGCAGTCCGTCCCAGGTAACCTGTATTTCTACATTGCCTGCACCCTCGTCCGCGCTTGAATGTCCGGCCTCTATCTGCCTGGACTTTTTCTGCAATCTCTGGCGCCAAAGCTTTCCATGCGTTCCAGGTGGCATCATCCACCGGGTATGTCTCGACGCAATAGGGACATACCTTCCTGACAAGCCTCTGCGCAATGACAGTGGTCACTGATGAAGCCACCAGATACGGCTCTATACCCATCTCAGTGAGCCTTATCAACGCGCCTGCCGCGTTTATTGTATGAAAAGTGCTGAGCACAAGGTGGCCGGTCATAGCGAACCTTACAGCAATCTCAGCGGTTTCTCTGTCTCTTACCTCCCCTACCATTACGATATCAGGGTCTTGCCTGAGGATGGCGCGGAGGCCTTGAGCAAAAGTAAGGCCTGCCTTAGGATTGATCTGAACTTGGCTTACTCCCGGAATGTGAAACTCTACCGGGTCTTCGATAGTGACAATACTCTTCTCCTCTGTATTCAAATGTTGAAGCGCTGCATAGAGAGTCATTGTCTTCCCGCTTCCCGTCGGCCCTGTTACAAGGATAATACCGTTAGGAGTCTGTAAGGCGTTCTTCAGCCGTTCCACATCATTATCCAGGAACCCTAGTTCTTCGAGACTCCCTACAACACCCCTTGACCTTAAGATCCTAACCTCAGCCTTCTCCCCGTGAATTGTAGGAAGAGTGGATACACGAAGGTCAATATCTTCACCGTCGAGCCTGAGCTCGACTCGCCCGTCCTGCGGTAGACGCCTCTCGGCAATATCCATTCCTGCCATTACTTTGATACGAGACGTTACAGCAGGCCCCAGCTTCAGAGGGAAGGCCATCACCTCTCGCAGAACCCCGTCGATTCGATACCTCACCCGGACGTCCCTCTCTTGGGGCTCGATGTGGACATCGCTTGCTCTTGCTTTCACAGCTTCTGAGATCACGGCATTCGCAAGTCTTACCGCAGGCGCGCTCAGCACCTCAGCATCTTCAGGCTTCTCCTCTTCCTTGGGAGGCCCGACCGCATCAGCCTGCGCCTCTACCTCCCTTGCAAGTTTCGTCCCAGGCCCTGCCCCGAAATACTCGCTGATAGCTGCCTGGATTTCAACATCACTTGCTATCACCGGTTCTACCTCGAGACCGGTCATGATCCTGACATCATCCATAGCGAAGATATCAAGAGGATCAGCCATAGCGATAGTCAGATGATTCTCTGTCCTCTCAATTGGAAAAACCCGATTTGTCCTGGCGAACATCTCGGGGACAAGTTGCGCCACATCCGGACTTATGATGTACCTGGCAAGGTGAACCCTGGGAATTCCAAGCTGAGTCTCAAGTGCCGAAAGCATAACCTCTTCATCCACTAACCCCTGAGACACAAGAATGGAACCCAGCCTCTCTCCACTCTCTCTCTGCAATAACATGGCGTGTTCCAGTTCCGCCTCGGTTAGGACCCCTGCGTCCATCAAGATCTCGCCCAGTCTGCGTCTGGGTGTCATGGCGAAAGGAACTGAAGACACGCTATTTCCATTAGCTTCTGACGCGCATCCCATATCATTCACACCCTAAATTCGCAATCACATGTGCAATGTTAGACATAAAAACCGGTAATCCTGCATCTTCCAGTCACAAACCAGAAAAATACCGTGAATCCATGGAAACTGCGTCGAATCTTAGCTCGCGGGTAAAAATGCGGCTTCAGATCGCCTGATTAGGCGTCAGGGACGGGACAAGACCGGTGGAGAAGGGATGTCACGCGATCCAGAATCTCTCCTGCGACTTGGCACTTGGTCATGTAAGGCAAATCCTCTCTGTGTCCGTCAGGATATAGGATCTTCACCTCATTATAGTCTGACTCGAAACCTGCGTCATTTCGGGACACATCGTTCGCTACGATGAAGTCAAGGTTCTTGGACATGAGTTTTTCTTTGGCGTTCTCAATCAAGTCTCGGGTCTCGGCTGCAAACCCAATCGTAAGTCGATTCCCCTTAAGCTTACCAACTTCCAGCATGATATCCTCACATCTGACAAGGGGAATATGCTCCATGCCTTCACTTTTCTTCAGCTTCTCAGAAGCCACATTTCGAGGACGAAAGTCACAAGGTGCTGCAGCTCCGATAATGACATCAGTGCAACTTAAGTGATCCATGACTGCCTGAAACATCTCATGAGAGGTCCTCACTTGAACTACCTTAACCCCTAAGGGGCTGGAAAGCACCGAAGGCCCTGTAACCAGAATAACATCAGCGCCTCGCTCCTTTGCTGCCTTAGCCAGCTCATAGCCCATCTTCCCTGACGATCGATTTGTTATGTACCTCACAGGATCAAGCGGTTCCTGTGTAGGGCCTGCAGTAACCAGCACAGTTACGCCGCTAAGAGCAGTCCCCTTAAGAAGAATCCTCTCAATCTCACACACAATGTCCTCTGGCTCAGGCAGCCGTCCTTTCCCCTCTGTGCCACATGCAAGGTATCCGAAAGCAGGCTCCATTACATTGTAGCCCAGAGTCCTGAGATCTTTGATATTCCGCCTGACAACAGGATTCAGGTACATAGCATCGTTCATTGACGGGACCAAGAGCACAGGAGCTTTCGTGGCCATTACTACTGTAGTCAGCAAGTCGTCTGCAATGCCGTGAGCCACTTTCCCCAAGCAATTGGCGGTGGTGGGCGCTACTACCAGAATATCAGCCCTCTTTGCCAGACTCACATGTAGAACATCCCAGACACCCGGATCCTCAAACATTTCATATGACACCGGATTCCTGGAGATCGTCCTGAATGTCAACGGAGAAACAAATCGGGTAGCTGCTTCTGTCATGACTACATGGACTAAAGCGCCCTTCTTAACAAGACGACTTGCTATCTCCACACTCTTGTATGCGGCAATACCTCCGGTCACACCCAGAACAACAGTCTTTCCTTCCATGGGCTCCTCCCATTATGCAGACGGCGCCCTGACTCCAGGGCGCCGCAGTTCCTACTTGGTTCCTGGCCCTAGCTCTTCAAAAGAGACTTTACCGGCGAGGATTTCCTCCATTGCTACGGTGACAGGTTTGTCCGATTTCGTGTCAATAAGCACTTTTGCCCCGTTGACTATTTGCCGTGCCCTTTTTGCCGTAGCAACTACCAAAGAATATCTGCTCATTGTCTTATCAGAAAAAGCTTCAAGCGGTGGTTGTAACATATCGTACAAAGTCCCTCCTGCAGACAACACCCTACACGCGCCCCGGGTCGTCACAACTCTTTCCCCATCATACCCCTATTCGGAGAAATTACACCGACTGTCCCCTTAGATTACCAATAAATCCTGATAGATTACACCTTGTAACCTTGGAGCGCTCTGCGGTTATTATGGCACGAAGGTTGTCAACAGCTTCATCCAGATCATTATTGACTACTATATAGTCATAGTCAAACACTGCTTCCAACTCATCCCACGCCAATTTGAATCTGGCGCTGATATCCTCTTCGCTGTCTCTACCACGCGCACAAATACGCCTCCAGAGTTCCCCCATTGAAGGAGGCATCAGATACACAAAAATGCCCGCCGGCCACCTGCTTCTCACTTGTCTGGCACCTTGAATATCGATATCAAGTATTACATCATGCCCTTGCGCAGTAGTTTCTTCAATGAATCTGCGTGGAGTGCCGTATAAATTACCATACACTGTTGCCCACTCCAGGAGTTCCCCCGCCTCCTGCATTTTTTCAAACTCATCGCGTGTGACGAAGTTATAATGAACCCCGTCTACCTCTCCTGGACCCGGCGGGCGGGTAGTCACTGACACTGAATAGTGAATCTTGTCCAGTCTCTCGCCAAGCTCATTAACAACAGTGTTCTTCCCGGCGCCGGACGGCCCGGAAAGGACTATTAGAAACCCTTGTTTTCTCTCGAGGCTAGTCATTCTGCCAAGTCACGTCCTGACTGGCTTTGTTTCCCTGAAAGCCTATGCGCTACAGTCTCCGGTTGTACAGCACAAAGAATAATGTGATCGCTATCGGTCAAGACAACCGCCCGAGTTCTCCTTCCATATGTAGCATCAACTAGTTTACCTCGTTCCCTAGCCTCCTGCACTATCCTCTTTATCGGGGCTGACTCAGGGCTCACGATCGCAATGATCCTGTTGGCTGCAACAATGTTCCCAAATCCTATGTTAATGAGCTTAACGGTCATGACCGGCACCTCTCCCTACTTGGCCAATTTACTAAGCAATGCTTCTCTTTGCCTAGCCCCTAATCCCTGCACCCTCCTGGATTCATGGATACCAATCTCTTCCATAATCTTACGGCTTCTTACTTTCCCGATTCTGGGCAAGGATTCCAGCAGATAAGATACACGCATTCTGGATATTACTGCATCATCAGCACTATCCAAGACTTCCTCCAAGGTGAGCCGGCCTTGTTTGAGATCCTCACGAACTCTGGCTCTCTTCGAGCGCATCTCCTGGGCTTTCTTCAGGGCTGCTCTCTTGGCTTCCGGACTTAGCTCTGGTAACGTCATTCTCTCACCTCCTCATTGCAAAACTCTACTGCGCTGTGGCGGGGTCACTCTATGTTTTGGATCTGCTCCCTGATTTTCTCAAGTTCGCTCTTAATATCTATAACCCTATGGGAAATCTCTGAATCCTGAGCCTTTGAGCCTATTGTGTTAACCTCTCGCTGCATCTCTTGGACTAGAAACTCAAGGCGACGTCCTATGGGTTCATCTTGTTTTACCACTTCGTAGATCTGAACAGAGTGGCTCGAAAGTCTTACCAGTTCCTCAGTAATGTCACCCCTATCAGCATACACTGCGGTCTCCATTACAATACGACTCTCATCAACCGGAGTGTCACCAAGCAGCTCCGCAAGGCGCGCCTCTAATCTCGTCCTGTAATCCTCCAAAACTTGAGGAGCACGTTCTTTGATCCGTTCTATGAGTTCTTCAATCAATTGCGTCCTATCTACAATATCTTGGGTTAGGAATGCGCCCTCTTTCGCCCTCATCTCTTTTAGCCCCATCATTGCCTGAAGAGCCGACCGTTCCACCAGTCTCCACATTTCTTCGGAATCAACCTCTCTATGGGCTAACTCCATGACACCAGGCAACGAAATGAGACCGGTAATACCTAAATCCCATGACAATCCCAAATCGTCGGCAAGTTGTCGAGTGATGGACATATATGAGTCTACAAGGCTACGGTTAGTTTTGACAGCAGTAAGGCTTTCTCCTGCTTCTTCCAAGATTACTGAAATATCTATACGACCTCTATCGAAATGCTCCGCTACAAGACGCCTAAGTTTCTCTTCAAACTCCAGGAGCTCTCGCGGGACACGAACGAATACGTCGCGATAACGGTGATTGACTGAGCGCATCTCGACTATGCAACTAATTCCCTGTCCCAAACTTTCACCGCGGCCATAACCTGTCATACTATAAGCCATTACCTACATTCCTCCTGCTCCCTATTCTACTACACAGCATTTGGTGTCTACAAGGGTTTTTGCCATGAATTACCGCTTTATCCGTGGGAAATAGGATATTTATGCCCCGAAAGACAGGGAAGTCCGAAATATCCAAGCACCAAAGCCTTCTTCGGACAATACCATAAGGCAACAGACACATTTTCAATTATGGCCAGGAGGGAGAATATGCAATCTCAAAGTCAAGGCAGACTGAAGAAAGTCTTCCCCGGCGCAAATACGCCTGAAGGCTTTTTCTCATTTTACGACTCTCTGATCGACCCTTGCGCGAATATGATCATTATTATCAAGGGTGGACCGGGTATTGGAAAGTCTACACTGATAAAGCGAATAGGGTCAGCCCTCCTTGATATGGGTTACGATACGGAATATGCCTGCTGCGCACATGACCCTGCCTCATACGACGGGGTAGTTGTCGCGAAATTGGGCCTTGCACTCTTCGACGGAACTCCCCCGCATGTATTAGAACCTCGATTCCCCGGCATAGTCGAGCGCATAATTAACCTGGGAGATTTCCTTAACAGAAAGAACCTTGTCCCACACAAACAAGAGGTCGTTGAAACCTTAAGGGAGGTCTCAGTACTTTTTGAGAGAGCGTTCCGGTATCTTAAGGAGGCTCGAATCATCCATGATGATTGGGAAGCATACAATATTCAAGCCCTTGATTTTGGATGCTTGAACTGCATTGCGGAAGAGCTTTCATCTGACTCGTTACTAAGTACGGAGATTTCGCCCAACCCAGGCAAACCAAGGCATCTCTTTGCCTGCGCCATAACTGCATCAGGGCCGATTCACCACCTCCAGACTGTGGTCGGGCATGCATCAAGAAGGTACATCTTAAGAGGTGAACCTGGCACCGGGAAATCCACTATCGTCAAAAAGGTAGCGGATAAGGCCCTCTGTCACGGCTTCGACGTTGAATTCTACCATTGCCCTCTTGATCCGCAGAAAGTAGAACACACAGTAATACCTGAACTCGGGGTGGCCCTGGTAAGCTCTTCGTGGCCACATATTGTTGACCCTATGAATGATATCGACAGAGTCATAGAAACAGGCCAGGCTGTGTCAACGAGAGCCATCAGTAAGTACGAGTCCGTCATTTGCGACGCGAGACAACGTTTTGGCCAGGCATTCCAAAGGGCCGTCCAGTGCCTGCATGAGGCGAAACAGGAATATGATAAAGTCCAGGCGATCTACTCGGAAAGCATGGATTTTTCGGCGGTTGAACGCTTAGGCGATCGGATCCTCGGGGAAGTCCTTGAACTGGAACGCAAAATCAGGGAAGCTACTGCATGATACCAGAGACAGGGAGATTGGGAGATGCCATTACCGTCCGCTGATGATCATACGTTACCATACCCGGCCTTGCACCTCTAGGTTTCTTCACATGCTTCCTCAAGGTATAATCCACTGCCACTTTGGAATCAGTTCTGCCTTTACTGAAGTAAGCAGCAATCCCTGCAGCAACAAGAAGCGCTCCTTCAGAAACCTCATCCTTCGTTTGACCTGTCCTCAGCACTACATGTGCACCGGGAATCCCGCGAGCGTGCATCCAAATATCATCCGGGCGCGATATCTTCATGGTAATCAAATCGTTTTCTTTGTTGTTCCTGCCGACAATAACCGTATAGTCATGAACAGTAAAGGACAGCAGGGCAACCTCGCCTTTTGCCTTTGGCCTCTTTCTCTTCGCCGTTTTTTCCGCAACCGCTTGAAGGTACCCCTGCTCTGTAAGTTCAACACGGATGGCTCCTAACTCTCTTTGCGTATCCGCGTGCTGGATGGTTATGGATACCTGCTCCAGGTACTCCAGTTCAGCCTGGGTCATGGTCACCTGCAGGGCAGCGGTTTCCAATACTCGTTTGGCCCTGGCGTATCTTTTGAAGTAACGCTGGGCATTCTCCGACGCGGACAGCGTGGGATCAAGCGGAACCTCGATATCCTTACCTTGAGGGTCAAAGTAATCAGTCAACGTCGCCGAACTCATCCCCGTACCTATGCGCGGGGCATTAGCGAGTATCAGCTCACCTAGTTTCCGGGACTCCAGATCCTGATTTGCTTGGGATATTTCATCATCCTGCGCTTTCCATTTCCGCTTGCATCTTGCAATATTGGAATCTACTGCGTCAAGAAGCTCTGCCTTTTGCCTGGAAAGCGCATATTCCTCGTTTTTAAGTGAGTACGCGGAATCCAGGAGCTCGCTGGGACATGGCAGAAAACTCCCATTGCGAATGGAATCAGCGAGACGCATTAGGACATCCCAGAGTCTTCCACGGCTGTCCGGGTCAAGTTCTGAGCATGGATTATCGGGCACAAGGCCTGCCTCACGAAGAACCCGATCAGCTGACTCTCGCCCGAAGCCTGCAAGTGACGACACAAGAAACCTGCTAAGCGACATAGAAGGCGTGTTCTCTTGAGATTTGCATAATACGTTATCTAAGTCTTCCTTGGATACGAAGACGATGTTCAACTTGTCCTGAGCCGGAGGCTGCACATATTGAATCCCCGGACCCATCTGGCGGACCCGGCTTACATCAGCGCTGATATGTTTGATGCTGTCCAGGATCATGCTAGATGCGTCGTCAACAAGCGCTATGTTGCTGTGTCTTCCCATTACCTCTACAACCAGGGTCTTGGGGGTGTCTTCTCGAGATCGAAGGAACGTAATCATAAGAATTCTGTCAAGACCCAGTTGCTTAACATGCATAACCCTTGAACCTATAAGGTACTTCCTGAGAAGCATACAAAACGCAGGCGGAACAAGGGGATTCTTACGCTCTGTATGCGTGATATGAACTCGAGCTGCTTCAGGCTGACACGACGCAATAACCGTAATATTCCGCCCGGGTTGCCTCATGGTCATGATAAGCTCAAGCTTGGACGGCTGGTAGATCTTGTCTACCCTTGCCCCAAGCAGATTCTGTCTGAATTCAGTGGCGACCGCAGCCATTACAAGGCCGTCAAACATCAACTCTATCAGCTCCCGTCAAAAGTAGTATATGAAGCTATGGAGCGCCAGTCAATAAGGTATTATCCTTTGGACAAGTGAATATCAATGATTATTGACAGGTCTAAACAGAAGGGGGGCGTAAACTTTGCAGGTCCCTTGTCAACATTTGTGGCATACACTCAGTCCTTCTGCCGTATCTTCCATTCTGAAAACCAGCACGATTTCAGGGCTTACCGGAAGAGAAGCAGAGCGACGCCTCAGTTACTTGGGGAAGAACATGCTTCGGAAGGTCAGACGAATCTCGCCCCTTCAAATTCTCATAAGCCAATTCCGCGATTTTATGGTGGCTGTTCTATGCGCCGCTGCCTTAGCATCTCTTGCCCTCGGAGAAGTCGGAGACTCAGTCACCATAATTACAATAGTAATCCTCAACGCTTTTCTCGGATTCATCCAGGAGTATCGTGCGGAGCGCTCCCTGGAAGCCCTTCAACAGCTTGCCGCTCCTTCCGCAAAGGTCATCAGAGACGGAGTCCCTCTCGAGGTCAAGGCATGTGATATTGCCCCAGGGGATATCCTCGCAATTGACGTGGGGAGCAGAATAGCGGCAGATGCCCGGCTCATTGAGGCTCTGCGACTGGAAGTAGAGGAATCCATTCTGACCGGCGAATCGTTTCCGGTGGCAAAAACGGCACAAGACATTCTCCCTGCAGCTGCCGGTCTGGGGGACAGACGCAACATGGTGTTCATGGGGACTGTGGTTACAAGGGGACATGGAAAAGGCGTCGTTGTGGCAACAGGCATGTCTACCGAAATAGGCAAAATTGCACACATGGTCCAAGAGGATAAAGATGAAACCACCCCGCTACAACATAGGCTGGAACACTTAGGACGCATTCTTGTCGCAGTCAGCATAACTCTGTGCGCTTTTGTGGCAATCGCAGGCTTCTTGCGCGGCGGGGACCTCATAGAAATGATAATGTCCGGTGTAAGTCTGGCTGTGGCAGCAATCCCTGAAGGCCTTCCTGCTGTGGTGACAATTGCCTTGGCTTTAGGCGTTCAACGTATGGGCAGGCGTAACGCCATAGTCAGAAGGCTACCGGCTGTGGAGACTCTCGGGTGTGTTACAGTGATTTGCGCTGACAAAACCGGTACGCTGACCAGAAACGAGATGACTGTAAGAGAGTTTTCTATTGGAGGCAAACAAGTGGAGGTAACCGGAGTAGGGTATGCGCCTTACGGTGAATTCCTCATGTCCGGACAGCGAATCAACCCTGGAGGCAAGACTGACCTTATGCTCGCTCTGAAAATCGGGCTTTACTGTAACAATGCCACCTTAACTCAAAACCGCAAAGCAGTAATTTCAGAACCCCTTGTATCACGGCAAAAGGCAGGGCCTGCCCCCAGATGGGAAATTCTTGGAGACCCTACAGAAGGCGCCCTTATTGTGGCAGGAGTCAAAGCAGGACTATTACCTCGCACTCCAGGCACGCTGACTTCGCCTGTGCATGAGATCCCTTTCGATTCCGAAAGGAAAAGGATGACCATGATCTACCGGGAATCAAAAGGGCTCATCGCATACACCAAAGGCGCGCCTGAAATCGTTGTGAATCTGTGTTCCGGAATACTCGAATCAGGCAAAGTGCAAGATCTTTCTTCTCGGGAGAGGAAAAGGATTCTCAGTGATAACTCGCATATGGCGTCTCGGGGGCTTCGCGTCCTGGCGCTGGCGTACCGTTATTTACCGAAGCCCATTGAAAAAGACCTGGACAGTGTCGAAGCAAATCTCATCTTTGTGGGACTCGTTGGAATGGAAGACCCTCCGCGTGAAGAAGTGAAAAGGTCCGTTGCCTTAGCCAAAGGCGCAGGAATTCGCACAATAATGATTACCGGTGACCACCTGGGTACTGCGGTTTCAGTAGCCCAGGCCTTGGGCCTCTCCGGCAACGACGATCTTGCGATAACCGGCGGTGAACTGGACAATATGAGTGACGACAGGCTCTCCGAATGCGTAGAGCATTCTGCGGTATTCGCAAGGGTAAACCCTGAACACAAACTAAGGATAGTAAAAGCCCTAAAAGCCCGCGGACATATCGTAGCAATGACAGGGGACGGAGTAAATGACGCCCCTGCCATACGAGAAGCTGACATCGGAATCGCCATGGGGCTGTCAGGGACTGACGTAACGAGAGAGGCATCTGCCATGGTCCTGGCAGATGACAACTATGCCACGATCGTAGCTGCGGTAGAAGAAGGAAGAGCTATATATGATAATATTCGTAAGTTCATTCGGTATCTTTTGGCTTGCAACGCAGGGGAAGTCTTGACAATGCTGATAGCGGTCGTTATCGGTCTTCCATTACCACTGGTGCCTATTCAGATTTTGTGGATGAATCTGGTGACAGACGGGCTCCCTGCAATTGCTCTCGGCATAGACCCTTTGGATCCTCAAGCCATGTCGCGGAAACCACGTCATCCTCGGGAAGGAGTATTTTCCGAAGGCTTGGGACTGAAAATCGCGTCTCAAGGAATTATTATCGGAATATGCACTATTGTGGCGTTCATAATATCCCTGGCCCTTCACGCCGAACTCACAAAAGCAAGGACAGTAGCGTTTACATGTCTCGTAATGGCACAACTCATTTACGTGTTTCATTGCCGGTCAGAGTATCGCCGCCTGTCAGAGACAGACCTTTCGACAAACCCGTATCTCATAGGCGCTGTAATCATCTCCGGGATCATGCAACTCGCAGCCATTTACCTGCCGGTGGCTCAAGGGGTATTCCACACCGTAGCCCTGGACGGTCTGGACTGGATCATCATATTCGTACTCTCAGGATGGTCCAGCATCTTTACGGTCATTACCCAAAAAATAAGGCGCCTGATTCTCAGGCGCACTTCTATCATACGAGTTTGACACTCCCCATACCCAAAGGTTGGTGGATGCGAACCTAAGCTTCCTTCGGACTTGTCCTGCCGGAAACAATTTGACGCCTCTTTCGCTCTCTGTCCCACAGTGTCCACTCTACCCAAATTGAAGGGGCTATGCATATTGACGAATACGTCCCCACCAGAAGACCTAAGATAATGGCAAGGCTGAAATCCTTGATACTGGCACCGCCGAAGAAATACAATGCAAGCACTGCCAAAAGAGTAGTAAGGACTGTATTAATGGACCTTGTCATAGTCTGGAGTATACTGTTGTTGGCTATCTCCTCAACAGTCTCCTTCTTCCGGAATTTCAAGTTTTCCCGGATCTTATCGTAAATTACAATAGTATCATTAATGGAGTACCCGATAATTGTGAGGATAGCAGCAATAAACGGGCTATTTACCTGCCTTCCGAGAAGAGCGAATACCCCAAGCACTAATATGGTATCGTGAATTAGGGCGAGTACGGCAGCGACACCGAACTTAAACTCGAACCTCAAAGACACATATGCAACAATGCCCACACAGGAAAGGACTATGGCAAGGATCGCCTTGTTGAGGAGTTCCTTTCCGATAACCGCCTCCACCATCTGGGATTCCACGAGGCTGACAGCGCCGAAACCAGCAGAAAGCTCATCTACTATCCTGTTCACTTGCTCGCTGTTTAAGGGCCTACCCTCAACCTGCGCTCTGATCTGTACATCAAATGTGCCTCGGATCGGCTGTATGACAGCCTTCTTCAGGTTCATGTCAGCCAAGGCGCTGCTTGTCAAGACATGGCTGACTTCGGAGGCTGAAACCGACTTGTCAAACCTCAGCCTAATGAGGGATCCGCCTGTAAAGTCCACTCCTAGGTTAAGGCCCCTCACTCCCAGGGTAATTATTCCTATGACCACCAGGATGGCCGAGATGGCAAGGTATGTTCGTCTCTTGCCGATGATATCCAATGCGCCGACCTCCCTAAACTCCGAAGTGCTTTCTATATTTTTCAGGATTCCTGTCCACTATCGCAACAAGGACCAACTTCGTCACGACCACAGCCGTAAACATGCTGGCGAGAATCCCCAATCCAAGCGTTACTGCAAATCCTCTGACAGCGCCTGAACCGAATAAGTAAAGAGCGCCTGCAGTAATCAGCGTCGTTACATTTGAGTCAAGAATACATCCGAAAGCTCGGGAGAACCCGCCTTCAATAGCAGCACGTATACGCTTTCCACCGCGAAGTTCTTCCTTAATTCTCTCAAAGATGATGACATTAGCGTCCACAGCCATACCTACCGAAAGAATAAGACCTGCTATTCCCGGTAAAGTCAGCACTGCTTTAAGGCCGACCAGGGCAGCCATAACAATCAACGCATATATCACGAGCGCAATATCTGCCACAAACCCGGGAAACTTGTAGATAAACAGCATAAACAGGATTACAAGCCCGGCTCCGATCGCAGCAGCCACCTTGCTCTGGTCTATGGCTTCTTGGCCCAGGGTAGGTTCTAGGACTTCAGCATGAAGGACTTCTAACGGCACAGGAAGCGCTCCTGCCCTGAGCATCATAGAGAGATCCTTCGCCCTGTCCATACTACCTAATCCGGTAATCTGGCCTTTATCTTTAATCACGGTTTGGACTACCGGTGCTGAAAGGAGTTCCTCATCAAGGTATATGGCAATTCTCCGCCCGATGTTATCCAATGTAGCCTTCTCGAATTTCCTTGCGCCTTCCCCGGTGAGCTCAAAGTTCACAGCAGGACGGCTATATTGATCATACCCGGCTACCGCAGTTTTCAGATCATTGCCGGTCATAATTATGTTGCCGCGTTCATCCCTGAATTCCAGTTGAGCAGTACGTCCTATGATTTCCCTAGCTCTATGCGGGTCTTTTACACCCGCCAGTTCCACGATAATACGCCTTGCTCCTTGCCTGTAAATTACAGGCTCAGCGACACCCAACTGGTTCACCCGTCTCTCAATGACTTCCTTTGCGCGGGAAACAGCATCATCATCAGCCTTGATTGTCTCGGTATCTCTGGCTTCGAGGATCATCCGAGTGCCGCCACGCAGATCAAGCCCTAGATTAATCGGGAGCTTCCAGATGGCCAGGGCGCATACGACCACAATTGCAACTACACCGATAAACCTCCAGATGATTCCTGGCCTCATATACTGGGTTCCTCCTTCACCACCCCAAATTTGCACAACCCCATTATATGAGTTAGGTATTGGCTTGTCAATTTACCTATTCGCCCTTGTTCGCTCTTTGGGCCCGTCGATGGCATGCGGAAATATCTCTCGCGGCACTCTTTGGAAATACCGACAGGAATTGCCAGACTCATCTTGTCTGAAACCGGTTCCGGGAATTGTGCGAGTTGTGTTCCGGATGGCCGAAAATGCCTAAGATTGTGACTTCGTACACCTTTATTACATAGACTATAGCGAGGACTGGAAGCTGATACAGTCATACCGGATGCGAGCTCTGATCCATATATGGAAACATGTGCGTGTGCCAGGATGTGACTATACCTGGGGGGAGGGAAATGACGGAATTCCTGGCTATCGGTGACCTTGTAGTTAGGAAGTCTTACGATCAGGATGTAGTCTTCAAAGTAGTGTCTCTCAATGAGGGTATCGCCTTGTTGCGAGGCATATGCGCTCGGGTGATGGCTGACGCCCCCCTAAGTGACCTCGTCAAGGTAAACTCCGACTATGCAGCTATGCAAGAAGAGCACTTCGAGGCGCTAAGAAGGAAGATCATCTAAAGTGAAAGGAAGTGATCCCTATAGAGCGCGGGTATACGAAAGAAGAATTTCTTGAAATGGAAGAACATATCAAGAGTCTGGTTGAAGAGGAGAAAGAGCAGCAAATACTCCAAGCCCCACAACAACTGACTTACGTCGTAGCAAGGGCAAGCTGGTTCAGGCAATCTGCCCCGGAAGGAAGCTCAGTCCTTTGGATCGCATCTACTGACGGGGGGTATGCAACCCGTACAGTAAGTGAAGAATTCGTCCGAACCTGGGGTCCTATAATCATGGAGGCAGACCAATTGTGGCTGGGGATCGATGCAAGATCCGTCATACAGCTATGGCAGCCCGGGGTCTTCTATTGATATTCCAAGTAGCCTTCTATCCTTACCGTAGTATCCACTTCCAACCACCGACAGCGCCGAAAAAGAGGCGTCCTCCATCACAGAGGACGCCTCGATTCCCACAACGCTAACGTTCGATGACAAATTGCTTGTCAACTCCGTATGGTATGTAGAGGACCCATCTCAAGCCTTCCAGGTTAGGATCCTCTGCAAAATCAGCGATGAACTTTGGAAATATAAGAAATCCTCTTTTGGAAGTCTTGGCTGCAATCGACCCGTCAATAGCATTGTCTCTTATGGGAATGGGATAGTAATATGCTCTCCTGATACGTGCCGTCTCAACAGTATAATACGCTTCAAGCTGGGGATAAATCGACACTTCCCTGTCCAGCTGATTCTCAATGAGAATATCGAATTTGATCTCAGACGGTAATTCAAGTAAGGATAACACGGTTATTCGCAAGCCGTCGATTTCAAAAGGCTCTCGGAATATTATCCCAGGCATAAAGCTGTCTGAGGCCCAACCCCGCCCCCGTCTACCATCATCAATGACCAAAAATCCCGACTCATCAGATCTTGCTACTCTTACATACCTGACACCGAAGTTTTTGTCCTTATCCTGGAACACGACTTTAACCAGCCAATAGCCGGAAAATTCCGTGCTCTCACATGAGATAACTTCAACAGGACCCTCCCGGTAGGTCCCGCCTGCCTTCATATATTCCACCCAAGACACTGCTGCCCCTGTGGCAAGCTGCATCCCTTGTTCGTAGTCTCCTGATTCAACTGCCAAAACGTACTTCCTGGCGAGTTCCTCCACCTGTGTACCGGTTCCGGCAAAAGAAGGGTAGGAAAAACACAAGGCTAACAGCAGGACAGAGCACACAAGGAATTTCTTGCTCACGTACTCTCCCTCCAATAAGAGATCCGAATCCTACACGTCTCACTCAGCCAATTCTGGGCCTTTGTCCCTGGTAGCCTCACCTTTGCCGAGAACCGAATTAACTGCGCCACGCACAGTTCTAATCCTTACGTTGTCAGCAATTTGGATTATCAGCGAATCATCTTTTACCTCGACAATCTGACCGTAGACTCCGCCGATTGTAATTACTGTATTCCCCTTGCGCAAGGAATCAAGCATTTCCCTTCGTTTCTTTTGCTGAGTCTGCTGGGGTCTTATCAGGAAAAAGTAAAAGATCCCAAACATCAGCGCAAGCATTAACAGACTCGACGCCAGTGAACCTTGTTGTGCACCCATTTACTTCACCTCTTGTGGTAATTTTCCACGCTGGCTGTTATTTACTCTTCGTTAGTTCCACAGAGTCTCAGAAAATCCTCCCGAAATTGAGGAAAAGTCCCATTTACAATCGCATTACGAATATCGCGCATGAACTTTATGAAAAAATATACGTTGTGGTAAGAAAGAAGTCTTGCCCCAAGCATCTCCTTAGCCCTAATCAAGTGACGGAGATATGCACGGGTATAATTGCGGCACACGATGCAATCACACGAAGGGTCAAGCGGCGAGAAATCCCGTTCATATGGCTTGTCACGCACAATGATCTTGCCTAGAGAGGTAAATACAGTGCCATGCCTGGCAATACGTGTCGGCAATACACAGTCAAACATGTCCACTCCTCGGGCGACTCCTTCCACGAAATCCCATGGGGTACCTACCCCCATAAGATACCTGGGCTTATCCTCAGGTAAATGCGCTATTGCGCTTTCTAAGGCAACAAGCATCTCATCTTTCGGCTCCCCTACCGACAGGCCGCCAATTGCATAACCGGGAAAACCAATTCTCACTAAGGCCTTTGCGCTTTCCTCTCTAAGGTCCTGGAATACCCCTCCTTGGACAATGCCAAACAAGGCCTGGTCCTCTCGGGACTTTGCTTCCTTGCAACGTTCCGCCCATTTGACAGTCCTCGCATTGGCTGCTTTTACATAATCGTAACTTGCAGGGTAACGAACACACTCATCAAACGCCATTATGATGTCTGCGCCGAGAGCTTCCTGGATAGCAACTGCAACCTCAGGCCCGAGAAAATGAGTTGACCCGTCAATGTGGGACGTGAATTTGACCCCGTCTTCGGTGATTTCTCGAAGTCCGGCCAAACTCGCTACCTGAAATCCCCCGCTGTCAGTCAGTATCCCTCCACCCCAATTCATGAAAGCATGCAAACCGCCTGCTTCGCGTATCACGTCATGGCCAGGCCTCAAATAAAGGTGATATGTATTGGCCAAAATAATGCCGACGCCTGCCTCAGTAAGCTCCGGGGACGACAAGCCTTTCACCGTCCCCTGAGTCCCGACAGGCATGAAAACCGGGGTCTTGATGACCCCGTGGGGTGTTGTGAGGACGCCTGCACGAGCCTTAGTCCTGTCTGCAGTAGCTTCCACTCGAAACTCCATTTCTTGTCTGGCACATCCCTTCTATCGTCTTACAGTAAAAGCATGGCATCGCCGAAACTGAAGAAACGGTATCGCTCCTTGACTGCAATCTCGTATGCAGACATAATCCTCTCATAGCCGCTGAATGCTGAAACCAGCATGAGAAGGGTGGACTTAGGCAGGTGAAAATTAGTCACTATGGAGTCTACAACCTTGAACCTGTAGCCCGGATAGATAAACTTGCAAGTCAAGCCTGAAGCAGCAAGAATTTTCCCGTCTTCGGTCATAGGAAGACTTTCCAGTGTACGGACGCTTGTCGTCCCCACTGCCACAATCCTTCCACCACGGGCTATCCCCTGATTCACTACATCTTTCGCTTCTTCCGTTACTTCGAAGTACTCCGCATGCATCTCGTGTTCTTCTATAACATCCACTTTCACAGGCCTGAAAGTGCCCAGCCCAACATGGAGTGTAAGCCTGGCAATGCCCACACCTTTTTTTGAGACGGCATTCAGCAAATCAGGAGTAAAGTGCAGTCCTGCGGTGGGAGCGGCTGCTGAACCTAAGTTTCGGGCATAGACTGTCTGGTACCGCTCAGCATCTTCCACATCTTTCTCAATATACGGAGGCAGCGGTACACGTCCGATTCTTTCCACAATACTTTCAAAATCCCCGCCTTCGGAAAACCTTATGACTCTCACACCTGACTCAACAATATCCACGACTTCTCCGCTAAGGCAGGGATCAAAGACAAGCTTTGTGCCTATCCGGCCCCTCCTGCCGGGCTTCACCAAAGCTTGCCAAGTGCAATCTTCGTCTGAAACAGCGGCAAGGAGCAGGACCTCAACCTTCCCACCTGTATCCTCCCGCGTTCCTAAGAGACGAGCCTTCATAACCCGGGTATCATTTAACACAAGGACGTCTCCTGGATTTAAGAACTCCGGCAGACAAGAGAATTTTCTATGTTGTATGCTGCCATCTCGCCCGACGACCATCAGGCGTGATTCGTCCCTGTGTTCTATGGGTTCTTGCGCAATTAATTCCTTGGGTAAGTAGTAATCAAAGTCTTTAACCAGCACCGAATTGTAGTATTCTCCTTCCAAAGGTCTCCTCTTGAGCTCTTATCCATGTGTCATGCGTCAGGAAGATCTGTTTTTGTGAATGCTCCGGGCAGCAATTCTGAGGCAGCCAAGATCAGAGTATCTCCTTCCAGGTTTGTCATGATGACTCTCATGTCAGGGCTAAACTCGCAAAGAACCTGCCTGCAAATTCCACAAGGAGCACATGGACCTTGGGAATCGCCGATAACCGCAATTGCCGTAAACTCTGTCTCGCCTTCAGAGACAGCCTTACCTACGGCGCACCTTTCCGCGCATGTCCCTGCAGGATATGATGCGCATTCCACGTTACAACCTGTATATACTCTGCCGGATCTGCCGTGGAGCGCAGCTCCCACTTGGAAACGGGAGTACGGCGCATAAGCGTATTCCCTCGCTTCCCTGGCATGCGCTATTAGGTCTTTATCCTCCACAACTATCCCCCCCCTGGTCATTCCCGGTTAAGTATGAGTCCATTAGTTTTCGCTGGTTTTCCGATTGTCTTAGGTGGCCGGTGATTCCTTTGTCAAGGCAACCCCCCACGGTACGTACTACCGGGGTTCAGTGTCATATCCCTTGGTATACGCAGAAAGCGTAATCATCTCCGAAGGCTCAATCTCAAGTCTCTTACCATCAGCAGACAGTCTCTCATTCAGCTCAACCAGGCTCTCCATAAGCGCATCATAATCCCCGACTGCCCTTATGACCACCGGATTCACAGCCACCGGCCGATGGTTCACCAAAAGGATCGGTCCCGCGCACCTGATAGAGGACTGGGCAATAATTCGCCTGCCTCCTATCTCTACCCCTTTGGCTCCACTCCAAAAAAGCAGATTTGCAATATCCCTTACATCTTTATCGTGGATTATTTCACGACTGCGGAATCCATCCTCCGCGTCATGAGCATGAACAATAATTCCCGACCCTGAAAGCTCAGCAAATCCCGCTGCCTGGCTCAGTCTCTCAAGCTCTTCACGGAACACCCTTACCTCTTCTTGGAGTTCTTGGACCTGCTCTTTGATTTGTGCGCTCTCACCTACCCTGCTCTTCGAACCTGTGGTATCTCCATGGGCAAAAGCTATCACCTCTTGAGCTTCACGCGCCTCCACCGACAAGGCACGAGCTACCTCAGCAGGACTGGCAGCCAAGCCAAGCGCGGTATCGAGCCGGGAAAGGACTGCTTGAACCTCAGGAAGATCAAGCGCACCGACTTGCTTGGCGAAATTCTCAAGCTGAACCGCTACTCCGAATCCCCCTCTTTGTGCCATCCCAAACTCGTCCAGTTCACCGGGGAAATGAAAGAAGGATAGTGTTCTCGCTAACATGATCGTGTCAAGTAAGAGAAGGATCGTCGCGCAAATGAACATCGGTCTCAACAAGGAGCTTAGGAAAGACTCATATGTAAGAACCTTGTCACCGTCTCCGGCCTTCATTACCACAAGCCCTCCCTTCTGAAGGCAGAGAGCACCAGGTTATCTTTCTTCTCAACTTCCACTTGTATACCCCACGGTTTCAGGCTGTTTCTGATCAATTCCAGACTGCTTTCAAGCAGCACCGGATCGCCTACTGCCCTAATCACTACAGGATTCACAGGGATTGGCTGTTGATCCACAAGGAGAAGAGGACCTGCGCTTCTTACGGAAGATGTAGCGACAAGACGTTGGCCTCCCACTTCAACGCCCATTGCGCCTGCAGCGAACAACTCATTGACCATGTCCCTGATGTCTCTTTCCTGCACAACCTCTTCGCGCAAGTATCCTCCGCCGCGGGCGTCATATACCGATACGACTATACCTTGTCCCTCAAGTTGACTGTATCCCGCCGTTTTCCTCAGGTTCTCCAGAGTCGCCCGAAGGGACACTACTTCGCTTTGGAGCACTCGCATAGCATCTTCCACTGTACGGGGTGTCACCAGTTGAGCCTTCCCGTCCAGAACCTCAATGTCCACAGGCTGGGAAAGCTTCGTGATGCTGGGATCATTCTTTATTCTGGAGAGCGTTGTCTCAGACAGAGCAATGCCACCTGAGTCTATACACACGAGGCCGTCCTGACCAAGGGACACATTAATGTTGACTTTATCATCGACTTCTTTTAACGCAGGATCCTGGTTCACAACCCAAAGCACAAACTCTCTGCGCTGGTTCTCCTCTTCACGGGCAATTACATCCTGTACCCCTCTGCCGTATGCCCAAATCACTTGCGCAATCTCTTCACCGCTTGCAGCCTGCTCTACCTCAAACTTGAATTTCGCAAGCGCATCTCTCACTGCAGAATTCCTGGAAAGGCCCGCGTCGGCAATGGTCTTCTCGTAATATGCCGCGAGAACCCTGGCGCCTCCTCGAACCACCTCGGTATCTGTAATCTCCCCGGGGAACCTCAGAAGTTCCAAGGATCTGGCAAGTATGAGCACATTTCCTACCATTACTATGACAAGAAAGGCTATAAGTGCTTTGAGACCGGCAGGGATAGACTCTCTCATACTCAAAGCCTCCTCAATTCCAGCCACACCATAGCTTAATCCCGACCCAATTATACTTCAAGAATCCATCTGATTCCCGAAATAACTCGCGGCCCCAACACAAGGATTCCTACGATAACAGCTGAGATTGCGCTCACCAACACAGCGCCTGCAGCTACATCCTTGACTCTTCTTATTCTGGGCTCCAAGTCGCAACACACTATGTCGCACAGGATTTCAAGGGCTGTATTGACCAGTTCACACACGAGAACAAAAGCTATCGTCAAAGTCAGGCACGCAAGCTCCAACGAGGTAACTCCAAGTAGCGCAGCAACGAGGAGCGTTAATACGGCTGCAAGAAAATGTAAGGCCATATTCCTTTCAGTCCTGAGAGCGAAAATGACTCCCTGAAAAGCACATCGAAAGCTCTCTCCCAAAGAATGTGTCTTCACCAATGGTCCCCCAGTCACCCCGTAAGATGTCTGTATCACAAAGCCTGTATGAACAGAGTGCAATTCTACTCGAGGCGGCGCAATCAGAGCAAACCGGCAAGCACTTGCGCTTCAAGCCCTTCCATGACTTCAGCATCCTCATCAGTCTCATGGTCATAACCCAGTAAATGCAAAAGCCCATGGACAACAAGGAGAGCCAGATAATTGAGGAATCCCCTTGAATCCGAGGCCTCTCGTTCTACTGTCTCCAAAGAAATCACTATGTCTCCCAGAGGAACAGGTTCATCCCCTGGGATACCAGGGTCATCCATAGGAAATGAGAGAACATCAGTAGGACTGTCAAGTCCCCTGTACTCTCGATTCAATTCCGCAATCTGAGTATCATCCATAAAGACTATGCTTACCTCAACCTCACTTGGATGTACGTTTTCATGTCTGAGGCATTTAATAGCCGCCTTTTTCGCGATGCCGGACATCTCGGGTGTAACTTCAACAGCGGTCTGGATATCTGAAATTTCCACAGGCAACCTGCGTACCCCCTATAATCAGCAGTCCCCTAACTACCATGAACCTTTTTAGAGTCAGCATCCTTCTGGACAACATCAGGATATTCGATCCTGGGATGATATATCCCGCTAAGCACCCTCACAAAAGCATTGGCCACTCCGTCAAGGTCCTTAAGAGTCAGGTCACATTCATCAAATTGACCGTCTTGAAGCCTTTCCTTGACTATCTTCCTGACAAGCCCTTCGATACGGCCGGGAGTGGGCCTGGACAACGATCTGACGGCAGCTTCAACTGAGTCAGCCAGCATGACTATGGCAGACTCTTTTGTCTGTGGTTTTGGCCCTACATATCTATAGTCTTTCTCGTCAACGACTTCTTCCTTCGCGCTCTCGCTTGCCTTGTGGTAGAAGTATGGCACTAAAGTAGTTCCATGATGCTCTCTCATGATACTTATGATCGATTCCGGCAGCCCGCTTCGGGATGCCATATCCACCCCGTCCTTAATATGGGACGTTATAATCAGCGTGCTCAAAGTCGGAGCTAACTTATCATGGGGGTTATCCTGCATCAACTGATTCTCAACAAAGAAGTAAGGCCTCTTTGTCTTCCCCACGTCATGATAATACGCAGCAACCCTAACCAGGAGGGAATCAGCGCCGATTGCCTCCGCAGCCGCCTCTGCCAGATTACCCACGATGATGCTGTGATGATAAGTGCCTGGCGCTTCCATGAGGAGTCTTCGCAATAGCGGCTGATTAGGGTTAGACAGTTCTAAAAGCTTGATAGGTGTGGTAACCCTGAATATGTTCTCAAAGAACGGTAAAAAGCCTATGGTAACTACCGTAGAAAGGACGCCGTTCAGAACACCCATATACCACATGCGTGAGATCTGGTAGTTTCCCGTAAGCGGACCCACAACCGAAATGACACAGGCTGTAGTTGTGCCCACAATCACGCCTGCCCGCATTAGGTCAGACCGTTCTGATATTCTCGTTACCGCAAACGCTCCGGCAACACCGGATAGCATTGCTATGACAGCGGACGCAAGGGAACCGCCGCTGATTATACCTGTCAGGACTCCGAATGCTACAGCGGCAAGCAACGACAGCTGTGAATCAACAAGTATAGCAATGAGCATAGTCCCTAAGCTTGCAGGCACAAGGAAACTTGCCCCGTCCCACGGTATGGATGAAATCACTGCTATGAGAAACACAGTAAGGACTGTTACCGTACCAAGAATCAAGAGGGGCTTCGTTTGGTTGCAAATGTCCCTACGATAGACATACAAGTAGACACCCATACCCGATAGGAGAACAACTATCATCACTATGATGCAAGCTAAAGTAACGGCATCAAATGTCGGAGACAGGAGCCCAAGATCATGTAAAATGTCTATATGATCCGGAGTGGCAATCTCCCCCCGCCGTATGATGGTCTGTCCTTTTAGGATCATAACAGGCTTGACCTGTTTTTCAGCTGATTCACGAGCCTGTTCCACTTTGCCCGGATTAAGCACAAGATTAGGACTTATCTGCTCTTCGACTATCTCAAGCAGCGCTGCTTTGGTTTCCTCAGAAGCGTGCTGGGCCAGGACGATATCCTCAGCTTCCTTCTTTGCAACATCAAGCGTCTCTTTACTGATTCGCTTCTCCCTCATGATCCAGCCTGCGGCTTGTTTCGCGCCGATTCTGGCTGCGTTGAATTCATCGTCAGAAAGCCTGAGTAATGTCTCGACCGTCTTCTGTGAAAGCCTGGTTCCCAAGTCGCTTTCGATCTTCTTTACTATCTCGGGAATGAGGGACTTAACCCGCCCGTCAATGTTGCTTGCAGACTCCTGTGTCCAAGTTTCCACTGCCCCACGTTGCTTATTAATAATGTCAAAAATGAGGTCTACGCGATCCTCAGCAGAGATACTGGCTGCAGGACTGATATCATAGTTAGCCTGAGAAAGATTGGCCTCCTTGATTGCTTCCCGCCCTGCTTCTTCTTTTAGCCTCTCAGTAGAAGGCCTATCCACAATATCCCGTTGAGCTTCAATGTCGTACTTGCTCGGTTGGCCTACCTCCATCTCAATCCTGCCGGGAATCAGTACAGTCACAAGTATTATGGTTAGAATAATAACTGTTCCGCCTACTATGAGCCACCGCTGAAGCGTAGGGTCTAGCGAGAATCTTCTTCTTTTCTCCATCAGAGAAGCGGGTTTTGGCGAACCCCCTTTCTGAACAGGAATAGGCACAGACAATCCCTCCTACACTTCTACTTTTTCGTCTTGTGCGGACTTCTCATTATCATATTTCTCATAGGCCCTGATGATCTTTTGAACAATCTCGTGTCTTACTACTACCTTGTCCGTAAGATATATGAATTCTATGTCCTCCACCTGGTTAGGAACATCTTCATCTGCTCATGGGTAGTGTTTTGAGCCTCGTCCAGGACCACAAAAGAGTCGCCAAGCGTGCGGCCTCGCATATAAGCGAGGGGTGCAATCTCAATAACACCTTTGTCCAGATGTTTCCGAAAAGTCTCAATGCCTACAATATCATACAGTGCGTCGTACACGGGTCTGAGATAAGGATCCACCTTGTCCTGCAGATCTCCCGGGAGGAATCCCAGTTTCTCCCCGGCATCAACCACAGGGCGAGTCAGGATTATCTTAGACACCTCTCGCATCTTCAGCGAGGCTACTGCCATAGCCATGGCGAGATACGTCTTACCTGTCCCTGCAGGCCCTATTGCAAAAACAACATCCCGCCGCCTCATGGCGTCCAAGTAAATCTTCTGACCCAATGTCCTCGGCGCAATCTTCTTGCCTCTGGTTGTAACCTGAATGACATCTCCCATTATCATTGATAAGCTTGTCCTACTGCCTTCCTTGGCAAGCTCAATCGAGTACCTGACGTCCCCTGTAGTTAACCTATGACCTTGTCTTATCACCTCGAGGAGGTCTCTCACAACCTTCTTGGCAATCTCCACATCAAAAGGATCACCGTCTATATGCACGTCATGGCCATTGGACATTACCACGACACCCAGTTCCTTCTCAATTAGCCGGACCTTCTCATCACGCCTGCCGAACAGGGACGCTGCTTCATGAATATCTAACATCGGCGTACCGGACTTAGCTGTCTCAATGTTCAACTTCCCGGTCCTCGCTCCTTTCCTGGGCTATATCTTCAAGAGTCTCTATTGTCAGAGTATACACCCATTTCCTCTCTTCAGGGTATTTGAGTTCTTCCCTTTCGTCAAGAATCTTAGCCCCTCTGGGAATCTTCGCTTTCACATGCGCGAAAGCTTCCTCTTTCAAGTCCTCCAAAGCTCTGTCCTTATCTACAACCTCCACATACTTCTCTGTCTCTCGGTAAGTTGTAGCGGAAAGCCGTATCAAAGGTTTAACCCGTCCAAGGAGTGGGACTTCCCACACTGACTTATCTTGATTATATGTTCGAAAAGGGGCGCTTTCCGGGCCTATACGTAGTTCATACGGGCCAAAGGACAGAGAACCTGCTTTCTCCACCCTGCCTGTCTCTGTTTCAATTTCCTGTACCAACTCCAGAACACCCTGGTATGTGCGCCAAACTCTTCCCATAACCACTCCTTTGGCATTAATGATCCGGCGCTTGTCACTGTCTCGATCTTCATAGCCATAAGGCGAGACAATGACACCGGCAACCAGCATCTGACCTTTGGAAACCGTGTCTCCTTCACTTATGAGAGGTTCACCTGCAAGTATGATCATGTTCGTGACGAGAGCGTCTTCAGCCGCTACCAGGTGAATAATCCCCGACCTCGCCTGAGGTAAGGTCTTCTCAGCAACCTCAATATTGACAGTCGTCCCTTTGATGTGTACTCCTACCCAGGCAAGGCCTGTGAACTCAGCCAAGATCGCCTTACCGAGGGACGTAGAATCAATCTCTCGCCTCAGGACACCGGCTTTGACCCCTTGCTTCGCCACGAATTCCAAGATGGCGTCAGGACTCGTTTTTTCGCATCCGACGACGTTCACGAACCATACGAAAGACGACAGCAGATAGAGAATAACAGAAAACAGAATCGCCCCAATAGCAAAGCCTTTCCTCCTCGAAAGCTTCATCATAAGGAAAGGAAGGCCTATCTTTCGCTCTATTCTACCTGCGCAATCCGTCCTCTTCAGAGTCCTGCCAATTTCAGGCAGGTCCCGCAAGTAAGCATTGCAAAGAATTGACCGTTCGTCTATTCGCTGAAGATTCCATAACTCCACCCCACTCTTGTAGGCTTCATTTATGAAATCCTCAACAGCCTTTCCGGCCACCCTGATTATAACATACCCCTTAAGGCGAGACCACAGACTTCGAAGGGTCACGGCTACCCCCCTCCTACCTGGGCTCAACCGGTAAGTCTAAGTGCTCAATCTTGCCTCGAACTCCCACCAGGGTTTTGGTAATACTGGAGATGGCAAGATCCTTACCTCTCACCGTGACAGCTCCCTTGGCTGTAGCTATCACTACACTGCCTGACGTATAACGGACAATTCCAAGGTGATTCTCAACAGACAGCTCTGAGTTTCCTATGACTACTATCCTGGGCACGTCAATGATTGAGTCCCTCGGCAATTCGAAGAATTCTGCAAGTCTCTCTTTGGCACGGCCTGGATCAGGCTTGCTCCCTGAAATACTCACGTTTTTTGGGCTCCCCTTCAGCGCACATTAAGTAGGTCACCATAAGCGATCGCCGGTTCCAGAAAGTGTACGTATCGTGCGGGGTGGCCCCGCAAGGTATGTACGTTTTCTGAGGCCGGTGTTGCACTCGGGGACGGTGCCCCAAGCGGGTTGCCGTGACAAAATAATGAACTCATACTTGGACAAGCGCATTCCTGTCTTGGGCATTGGGTGATTGTAATCGACAATACTAAGTCTATTCGCGGATTTGGCATAACTTGCTTCCTAACTCAAATGACACGAGGCGACTGCTCATCGATGCAGCCGCCTCGCAGATACAAGGTTTTAATGCCCTGTTACTTTCGGATAACAGGATATCGTGAAAAAGCCTTCGGTCGTTTCAGGACTTCACTCATGATAATTCCTTGAATAACCGCAGCCTTCGAAGTCAGTTTCCACCCTTCGAGTGAAACAGGTTCAGAAAGAGCCATGAATTCTGCTATGTCATCATCATCAAAGTCATCTGCAAAGTCGTCATCAGTATGAAGACCGTAGAGATCATCACTTTCAATCTCTTTAAGGCTTTGCCCTTCCAGGCTCGGGCCCAGGCTTCCCCAGCTCTTATCCTCCCATGGGCTTAAAATCTCTTTCTCCTCATAGACCATGGGTTCGTCGGTTACATCTTCTGACTCCAATTCGATCGAAGCAGGTTCTTCTCGACGTGCATCTCCAAATACTTCCTCAAATGGGAAGGGGAAGGGAATTCCGTCAGGGATATGTGCTCCCTCATCCGGTCGTGTGCCGGGAATACGCGTCCTGGGCCATGGCGCGCCGGCTCCCCGCTGTCTTTTCCGCGCACCTTTCCCCAGCACAGCCTGGAATACTGCAGAGAGAATATAGACTATGAAGATTAACGCAAAAATGGCGTCCATAGCTTACTTCTTCTCCTCTTCAGCGCCTTCCAGCGCCCCGGGCATCTCCGGTGTGCCTGCGATAGTCTGCCTCATACGAGTATCTGCAATTAGGTTCTGGAGTTGATAGTAGTCCATAGCCCCGAAGTTACCGCCGCGAAGAGCTTCTGAAAGCGCAAGAGGAACCTGTACCTCTGCTTCCACTACCTTAGCCCGCATCTCTTGAACCATAGCTTTCATCTCTTGCTCAAGGGCAAGGGCTGCAAACCGTCTCTCCGCAGCCTTAGCTTGAGCAATATTCTTGTCTGCTTCTGCCTGGTCCATCTGGAGCCGTGCTCCGATGTTTCGACCGACGTCCACATCAGCAATATCGATGGAGAGAATTTCAAAGGCGGTTCCCGCATCAAGTCCTTTATTCAGCACAGTCCGAGAGATCTTATCCGGATTTTCAAGGACTTCTTTATGACTTTCTGCAGACCCTACAGTCGTTACTATGCCTTCACCTACTCTGGCGATAATGGTTGCCTCGCCTGCGCCTCCCACCAACCTCTCAATGTTAGCGCGCACCGTAACCCTGGCTTTAGCTTTGAGTTCGATTCCATCCTTTGCAACCGCAGCTACTATGGGAGTCTCGATAACCTTTGGGTTGACACTCATCTGGACTGCCTCCAGGACATTTCTACCTGCTAGGTCAATAGCGGCTGCCCGCTCAAAGGAAAGCCCGATTTCAGCTCTCTGAGCTGCAATGAGAGCATCGATGACCCGGTCAACGTTCCCGCCTGCAAGAAAGTGAGCCTCCAGCTTGTCTACGCTGACATTAAGCCCTGCTTTGACCGCCTTGATCAGCGGCAGGATTATCTTTGCAGGAGGAACACGCCTAAGACGCATTCCGATCAAAGTGACTATACCCACCTGCACCCCGGAGGCTAATGCAGAAATCCATAACCCGACGGGGACGAAGTTCAAAAGAACAAGGAAAACAACAATAATAAGAATGGGAAGGAAAAGAACGGCAAATGCACCTGTCATTCCTTATTACCTCCTTCAGTACCTGACTTGTAGGCCCTCACTACCAACCTCGGCCCTTCTACCTTGATTACCTCTACCTTACATCCTTCTCTCAGAAAATCGCCTTCTGTGACAGCGTCAATTCGATCATCTTCTATGAGCACTGTACCGCTGGGCCTCATAAAGGTCAGAGTGTAGCCTGTCTTCCCTACATAATCTTGCCTCACGGGAGTTGCCACATACCCTTCATGGGTATGCTCAGCAGTTTTCAAAACTAACCTGCCCAGAGCCTTTGATTTCCCGAAACGTTTTGCCACGACAACAACAACGAGAAAAGACACTACCATAGCAAATGAGATGGCAAACGATGCTTCCCTGATATTTCTAAAACTAAGCACAAGGGAAGCAAAAATCGAGATGATACCACCAATGCCTGTTATTCCAAATCCGGGAATGAGGAATACTTCGATGAGGAGCAGAACGAAACCTAGAATAAAGAGGCCGATAACGCCCCAACCTGCAAGTCCGATTACCAGTCTCCCACCGAAGAATAGGAATAAGGCCAGTATACCGACAGTCCCCGGAACACCCCATCCCGGAGTCATGACTTCAAACAAAAGCCCGAGAAAACCAAGAGTAAGAAGTATAGAGCTGACTGTGGGATCAGTCAGGAAACGAGCAAGCTTCTCCGCCCAATTCTCGGCCGATTCCACTGTCTCCGCGTCCCCCAGTCCAAATTCGGCGAGAGCCTCGCCTCTCGAAACAGCTATGAGATCAATGAACCCAAGTTCCTGCGCTTTTTGGGCGCTCAGGGTCAAGAGCTTGCCTGCATCTACCAGTCCCTCGATGGAAATGTCAGCATCCACCATGGCAGCAGCGATCCTGGCATCTCGTCCTCTGTTTTCAGCAGTAGCTTCGAACTCTCCTCTTAGCGCAGAAATCTGCTTCTCTTCTTTAGGGATTGTCTCAGCCGCTCCTATGCTGGCTGTCCTGGCCATAGCGATTTTCTCGGCAGCCAGCGTAATCAGGGCACCTGCAGACCACGCTCTCCCTTTCACATAAGCTATTGATTGACCGGGAAATTCGATAATGTAGTCACGAATTTCTGTAGCTGCATCTACACGGCCGCCAAACGTATTAACTTCAATGAAAATAGCGTCTGCTTGTAGGTTCTCCGCTTCACTCACCACGCGTTTAACATAAGACGCAAGCCCCGGCTCGATAGTCCCCTCTATGTTAACTATATATACTACAGGTCG
>DUVA01000123.1 GCA_012841305.1 Bacillota bacterium
CCGTTACGCACCTTTAGGCTGTCTCCCCTCCAAAGACAAGTTCATCAGGCAAAGCATGGCCTAGGCCAAGACTCCAGAGCCTCCAGGAGGAACAAGGAATCCGCTCTTACCTCCTTCCACCAACCCAGGTACACTTCTAAGTTGTGCAGCTACTACGGGCTTCGCCTCTGCCAGAGCCTCCATCACCACATTAAAAAGCCCCCCAACAGAGGACAGTACAAAGGCAGCAGGCGCAGCCAGGAGATCTGGGACATCCTTTCTCACACCCAAAAACTGAACACGATCTTTCCACTCTAGAGAGAGTACCATATCTTAATCTTACAAGGCTTGCCGTAAAACACGTTGCCCAGCCACGATCAACATTGCCTCAGGTCTCTCACGGGCAACCTAGGCGAAAGCCTCTAGAAGGTTGAAGTACGATGATTCGTACCATCATCGTCACCCTTCTTCATGACTCACAAGTAATTACTGGCCACGAACTGAAACAAGTATCAAGACTGCTATTGTCAAGCGCAATACGATAGAGACATCCAATCGCCCAATACCGAAGTCCCTCTCGCTCACTGACGCCCCGTTTAGGTAGAAACACCCTCGATCCATACCTTGAGAAGATATGAGGCAAACCTATCAACTGAATGATTCTCTATGACATACAATCTTGCTCGGGTTGCACAAGGCGCATATGCATCCCAATCATGCATCACTCTACTCAGTGCTTCTGACAAAGAGTATGTTGATGGATGTATTAGGATCCCAGTATTCTCGTTGACTAGCAGCCTCGTGTTACCTACATCTGTGGCAATGACCACGTTCTCACAGGCCATGGCCTCTAGCAAGGATTGAGATGGATAGTTGTCTACATGCTGCAGGGAGACAAAAACGCGTGATTCAGATAACACACTAGTCATTGAGTTAACACTGGCAACTGTAATCGAGCCCCGAAGTCCATATTTGTCAATAAACGAAATGACGTCCCTCTCCAATTCTCCCTTTCCATATATAGCCACTCTCCATCTGGCAAGAAGGTCAGGTTCACTCTGGTTGATGTTTGCTATGGCCCTCAGCAGTAGCATCGGGTTTTTGACTTCACTAAGCCGACCCGCAAACACAATCGTATTCGTTTTGGCCGGAGATGGCTTGTACTGCGAATAATCAGAGAATGAACATGGTGATATTCTGACTCTGTCCTTCCAAGGAGTCAGTCGAATTGATTTCTCGGTGCCCGGATATAGCGAATCAATAATGCGAGATTTGGCCCACACGATGTGTGCCGTGACGGCTTGCATCAGCGAGCATCTTCCATCTAGCGCAATGCTAGCTGATGCAAGAGTGCTTACAACCACAACGGATCTATTGGTAAGTAGCCATAGGTAGAACGGGAGAAGTGACCTCTGAATCAATACAAGGTGAACAACATCTGGTCTGTGATACCTCACCATATGAATCAACCATCTATTGAACGCGAGAATCCCCATTTCCTCCTCAGGGTAGATAAGACGTTCTGCGTCACTGTCTACGATACCGCACATGATGAGACGCTGCGCCAATACCCTGTTTGTTACAAGATATACATCAAGATCCGGCTTTCTGTTGACGCTAAAGAACGTAAAGAGTCGGCCGAATCTTCGCTCTGCACCGCCACCGCCATCCAAACCTGTGCCCCTCATAACGAGAAATATCTTCACTGAAGTCCCCTTTCCAGCCGTATGACAGCCAAAAGCCTTGTCGCTAGTATTATTCCGGTGACTCAAACTACTTACCGCTCGGCCTACATCATGACGCCTTCTAGACATCTACATAATGGGAAAGTAAAGCACAAATTCAGCTTCCAAAGGAATTTACAGACAGGTCTATGTTAGGAAAGAGCCTTTCATGAATCCATGGGAGCTTACGTGCCCGACTGGCATTGAGATTGTTGCAAGACCACACCCTCACGCCCATATGAAACACGCATCTAGATTTTCGCGTCTACAAGGCATGACCTTATAAAGGTCAATAGCTTCAAGCGTAGCCTCGTTTACGACGCAACAGAATGGTA
>DUVA01000124.1 GCA_012841305.1 Bacillota bacterium
GCAGTAAAAAGGTCAGGCGCTGACGGAGTATGCGCTATCAATACGCTGAAGAGTATGATAGGAGTCGATCTCGAAACATTCATACCCTATCCCAACGTCGGTGGGTATTCCACATACGGTGGCTACTCAGGCCCTGCTATCAAGCCTGTAACCTTGAGGTGTGTGGCTGAAATCGCCAAATCAGTGGATATTCCCATAGCTGCGGTAGGCGGAATCAGCACATGGAGCGATGCAGTGGAATTCCTCCTCCTGGGAGCTACTAACATTCAACTCTGCACAGCGGTAATGCATCACGGGTTCAGGATTATTGAAGACCTTATAGACGGGCTCTCTGTCTATCTCGAGGAGAAGGGTATGGACTCCGTTAAGGAACTGGTCGGTAAGGCATTGCCGTATATTGCCGACCACTCTAAGCTGTCGAGAGATTACAAAGTCGTCTCTACTGTAAATCGTGAAACATGCGTCAAGTGCGATGTCTGCTACATTGCATGTATGGACGGAGCCCATCAAGCCATAGATCTCGATGAGATGCGAATTCCCGTCATTAATGAAGATAAGTGCAAAGGCTGCGGAATGTGTGAAACAGTATGTCCTGTCGAGGAGTGCATAACTCTTAAACCAAGGGAGAGTTGAGTATGACCAGACTCCATATGGCAATTCCCACAAGCATCGAGGAAACCCTTGGACTACTTGAAAAGTGCGGGCCTCGCGCGGTTGTAATCGCAGGTGGCACCGACCTTGTTGTCGAACTGAAAGACAAGCTGAAATCTCCGAAAGCGCTGATAGATATCGGACGTATCCCAGAGATCCGCGGAATAAAGGAGACAGAGGACGGCGAAGTGTGGATAGGCGCACTCTCTACACATGCTGAAATAGCTTCGTCAACTGTGGTCAAGGAAGCTGCCCCTCTCTTAGCCGATGCCTGCGCTATGGTGGGATCCCCTCAGATAAGGAATAGAGGCACTATTGGGGGGAACATCTCCACTGCGTCACCTGCAGGAGACACAATACCTGCCCTATATGTCCTGGAAGCGTCTGTCGAAATCGTTGGGCCAAAAGGAAAGCGAGTAGTGCCTATAGAGTCGTTCTTCCAAGGCCCGAAGAAATCGGCCTTAGCGCCTTCAGAGATAGTCCTTGGGGTCAAATTCCCGAAGTTGGGTAAGGAGTATGTCTCGTTTTTCAGAAAACTGGGGCAACGAAAATCACTGGCAATATCAATAGTAAGCGTAGCGTTTGCCGGAAGATGTAAGGAACCCGGGCTTCTTACCGACGTCAGGATTGCCCTTGGCGCGGTAGCGCCCACAGTAGTTCGGGCGCGCACAGTGGAAAACGCCATATGCAATACGAAACTGGATCCGAAATCTCTGGAATACGTTTCAAAACTGGCATTTCGCGACTGTGTGCCCATAACAGATGTACGCGGTTCCCTGGGCTATCGCCAAACGATGGCTTGCAATCTCCTCTATGAAGGATTGCTTGAAATGGGGAGGGTTCAGAAGGCGTGAAAGTCAACGTGTGTCTCTTCGGTCCAATGCGAAAATACAGAGACAAAGACAAATTCCAGTTGGAACTCGAGGAAGGCGCGACACTTGCCCACCTTCTGGACCACCTAAAAATCGAAGACAGAATCTACATTGTCATCCTCATTAATGGTAGGCGAGCCTATGAAGATGAGCCTCTCCCAGACGGCGCCGAGGTGTTCATTATGGCCCCGACCGGCGGCGGTTAGCGGAGAGGCTGAAGGCTTGATACGGCTCTAGCTAGATGAGGAGGGGGTAACACAGATGACAAAGACCGAATGGGTTGGTGCCGGCGTCATAAGAATTGACGCAAAGGACAAAGTCCGAGGCGTACTCAAGTACATGTCGGATCTTTCCTTTCCAAACATGATA
>DUVA01000013.1 GCA_012841305.1 Bacillota bacterium
AGAGACATCAGCCATCTCTTGGATAACCCAGGCCTTGGCTGAGAAACTTTCCTGACCCCCGAAAGTTAGGCTCCCGTGTCTCGAGCATTGGCATAATTGCTCAGCGCGGTGGTACGTTATGTAACCGTAGAGGATATTAGTAATGATATTCCCAATAATGTAATAGTTAAGGAAAATTAGCAATAATATAGAATCATGGACAGGCGCCATCCGTCAGGATCATAGAAGTGGGATTTTGGGGATGAGGGTGCTAGGAATGTAGATACATCATCAGACATTAACCAGTGAGTGCTGTGGTGCTAAGGAGCTCGGTAATCGCAGTAACGGTGCTTGACTGAAGGCTGGCAGTCACATTGTCAGGCTTGGAGGGAATAAGCGTGAGAAGGAAGTCAAGAATAGTGTCATGTTTTGCTCTCGTCTGTATTCTACTCTCGGTGGCTGGATGCTTTGGTGGCGGAGGTGGGGGCGGAGGTGCCAAGACGTACACAGTATCGGGGCAAATCACCCGCGATAACGGTGAAGGAGTTGAGGGGGTGACTCTTGCCTTTAATGGGTTTGGCACGACTAAGACGGGAACTGATGGAAAGTGGAGTAAGAGCGGTCTTAAGGGTACTGTCACTGTGACTCCTGCAAGAGACGGGTGGGTATTCGATCCACAGAGCAATCAAGTGACCAAGGCCGCACGGGATGTCAATTTCGAAGGCTCAGTTCCAGATGGCATTGCTTTTGATGATCTGGATCTCGAATCTATCGTGCGCGAGCTGACAGGGGTGTCCTCCGGGGCGATCAGTGTGGAAGATGTTGCAGGACTGACCCTTCTTAACGCCAGGGACTGCGGCATAAGCCGGTTAGGAGGGATCGAGTATTTCATCAATCTTGAGGAGCTGATTCTCTTTGGGAATCAAATTGTAGACATAGGCCCGCTCGGAGTGCTCACTAACCTGAGACGATTGAACTTACACGGAAATCGGATCTCTGACATCTCTGCATTGGCTAAGCTCATAAACCTCGAAGGGCTGTATCTAAACCAGAACCAGATTACCGACATTTCTTCGGTAGAAGGGCTTACAAACCTCACACAGCTAGCTTTCTTTGAGAATCAGGTTGAGCAAATCAGTCCGGTGGCGGGGCTAACAAGTCTGACAGTGCTGGGCATGCGGGATAACAAAATTTCAGATCTCACGCCGCTCGAGGGGCTTACTAACCTGGAACTTCTGTACATGGAGGGAAATCTGATTAGCAATCTTGGCCCGATAGCGGGGCTTACCAAACTAACACAAATTGACATTGACTTTAATGAAATTAGTAACATCAGCGCACTAGCCGGGCTCACAAACCTAGAAGGATTGTACGCCTGTGGGAACGACATTGAAAACATTGAAGTGCTATCTGAACTCACGAAATTGTGGGAATTGTACATCTGGGGTAACCAAATTAAGAACATAGGCTCGCTTTCCGGACTCGTGAACCTAGAAGTGTTATGGCTTGCGCGAAACCAGATTGAAGACATTAGTGCGATAGAGTACTTGACCAATCTACAGGATCTAGGCATTCACACCAATTTGATTACCGATATTTCGTCACTTGTCAGTAACACCGGTTTCGGAATCGGAGACAAGATTGACATACGTGCCAACAGACTTGACCTTACTCCCGGCTCCCCCAACATGAATGATATTCAAACACTTCTCGGCCGCGGGGTGGAGGTACTCTATGATCTACAGACATCTGGCTTATTGAGTCAGGCAGACTTGTGTGACTCTTTGCCTGATGAGATGTCCGGAAGAGCTCAAGACAGGTACGATAGTAAACGGAGGCAGTTTGACTAACAATAATCGTACGTGCCATTCGGCGAAGTTTCCATCGAGTAAACCACAAGCAGAGAAAGCCCTCGTTGTCTCCGATGAGGGCTTTCTCATTTCGCCACCTACTCCACAAGCCTACAGACCCTTGAAAATCTCGTTGACATCCAAACGTGATAGTGATATATTTGTAACAGTAAGTGATATATATATCACTATTTGGGAGGGTCGGGGATGTCATCCAAGAGAAACAGACAAAGGCGATCCTACTTAGGATTCCTGGGGTTTGCGGGTTTCATAGGGTTCTCGTATTTCCAGGACCAAAATGTAGCTTCCCTGAGTTTCCTTGCTTACTTCGGTTTCTTTGCTTACTTCTGGATAGCTAAGATTGCAGACCAAATGCCTGATGAACGGTATCTGGAAAATGTAGCAAAGGCCAAATCCACAGCCTTTGACATAGCCATTATTGAACTTGTCGCTCTTAACCTGCTTTCATCATTAGGCTTTGCCGGTGAGGAATTACTTGTTGCAGCAGTCGCGTTATGTTTCTCATCTCTTTTAATCATCTATGCGGTCAAGTTCTATCTGCTTGAAGAGAAGTAGGAAAGACAATGGCTAAGTTTACGTGCAACCTGAAGAAATACCGGCAGCTGGTGGACATGACACAAGAGGATTTGGCTGCCAGAGTAAATGTACGGCGTGAAACCATTGTCCGGCTGGAAGCAGGGAAGTACAATCCGTCTTTGAAACTGGCGATTGATATTGCCAGAGCGGTACAGGCGCCGATTGAGGACATCTTCATATTTGACTAGAGCGTTGATCTTGTCACACGTGTATAATATACTGACAATTAGTCACATATATCAATCGCCAAGACGGCGAAAGGAGACAGCCATGGAGATTCGACATCTAATCTCAATTATCAGCACGGATCCGGTAGACGCTATATTATTCTAAGACCGGGGAGAATCAAGAGGTTACATGGCTTCTTCGCATATCGCCGAGGATAGATCTTCTTGCCCCCGGTCAACCAGACAGGGGGCTTTTTCATGTCACGTCCACTTTTGCAGGCTAATAGACTGTCCAAATCATATGGTTTCAGAGAAATATTCAATAACATAAGTTTTGTGTTGCGGGAAGGGGGCAGGGTCGCTCTTGTAGGGCCTAACGGAGTCGGAAAATCCACGCTGATTAAGATATTGGCAGGCAAAGAGAACGCTACATCAGGCACAGTAACGTTTTTTGACAATACATCAACTGTAGGCTATGTTCCCCAAGACATAGATTTCGATCCAACGGTGACGCCGTGGGATGTGTTGACAGATGAGCGATTTCGATTAGGATCTCCTTCACTCTCAGAGGCAGCTGAGGCCTTGAGCAAATTTGGCTTTACTGACGCTGATTCCGAGCTCTTGATCTCAAACCTTAGCGGTGGTGAGAAAACCAAACTTGCACTGGCCAGGGTATGGCTCTTCCGTCCGGACATTCTCCTCCTTGATGAACCTACGAACTATTTGGATCATGCCGCCTTAGACCGGCTTGAGGACATTGTTCGCGGCTATCCAGGAACGATTCTATTAGTGTCTCATGACAGGTATTTCTTAGACAGAACAGTTGAAAGGATCATCGAGCTCTCACCGCATGGGGTTGTTGAATACAGGGGCAACTACACTGCGTACAGGGAGATGAAAGAGAAAGACTTTGCTTCCCACCTAGCCCGGTACGAAAAGGAGCAGAAGGAAATCCGTCGTATCCAGGTAGCAATTGATCGACAGAAAAGATGGGCTGAAAAAGCTCATAGAGATGCCGGTACTCATGACTTCTACCGTCGCAAGGCAAAAGAGGCGGCACAGCGGGCAAAAGGCGTTGTCAGTCGTCTGGAGGCTTTCAAGAAAACCAGTATATCCAAACCGAAGCAGGAAAAAGCCATTACCTTTGACGGCTTTCAGGGAGAGGGTGGAGGACGGGTCATAGTTACGGCTGACGGTTTGACTAAAGCCTTCGATAAGCTTCTGTTTAAGGAATCAGATTTCAGCGTCCAAAGGGGAGATAAGGTTGGCATAGTAGGCGCTAACGGATCCGGGAAAACTACTTTGCTCAAGCTGATTCTAGGGCAGGAACTCCCATCTGAAGGCGCCATCTGGGTGTCTCCGGGGGTAAGGATAGGTTATGTGGATCAGCAGCTCGAACATTTCGATCCTAAAGTCTCGGTTCTGGAGGAGGTTTTGAGCAGTTTCGAAAGCCAAAGCCCTGAACTGGTAACTAAGGTCAGAACCATGCTTGGATGCTTCTTGTTCACACCGGATGATATAGACAAGTCTATGGAAGTGCTCAGTCCCGGCGAAAAGAAGAGAGTAGCCCTGATTAAGCTCCTCATGTCAAACTTGAACGTTCTGCTCCTTGATGAGCCTACCGAGCACCTTGATCTTCTGTCCAGAGAGAAGCTGGAAGAGGCTCTTGCTTCCTATCGAGGCACCGTAATCCTTGTATCGCATGACAGGTATCTCCTGAAGAAGGTATGCACTAGGGTGTTATCCATCGAGAATCAGACTATCCGAACTTACCTGGGCGGATTCAAGGAGTATCATGAAAGCTACAAGGCAAAGGATAGGCGTCAGGCAGTTGATAAGGCCAAGTGGGACCAGGAAGCATCACCCAAGCTGTGCACTGAAGAGAGACTGCTGCTGGAGACTAGACTTGCAAGGCTCAACTCCCAGCTTTCTATGATGACAAAAGGTGACCCTGATTATCAGGATATTGAGAAGGAGTTTTTTGAGATTGCCGGACGTTTGCGTCGAAATCATGAGCCATGAGAATCAGACATCGCTAAGATTGAACTTGCTGTATTATCATCTGTGAAAAGTGCATCCAAGTAGCCTCCCCTAAGAGCGCCGCAAATTGCATTGACTTTATGTGGTCCTCCTGCTACGCCAATGACAAAGGGGATTTTCTTGATACAAGCTAATTCAAGGCTAATTGTCCTATCATCAAGGTCACTGGCAACCGGTTGACCGTCCGTGTAATAGAACCTGCCTACGATATCTCCGACCGCACCCTTTTCTATGACACCCTGCAAAGAGGATTGATCAGCAAAGCCGCTCTGAACCAGCGTCGATTGTTCGTTTGCAGGCCCGATACCGACCAAAGCTTTTGTCGATTGTTTGGCTGTCTCAATAGCTTTCTTTATGCTCTGCTCAGACAACAATATATCCCGGATCTTCTTGGAATCCACCACTGCAGGCGCATATAACGTCATATGCTTCGCTTTGTATTTCTCTGCGATTATCTGCGTAATATCGAGCGGATTGATGTTTGAAGTAGCGTGGCTGAGCCCTCCCATCAGTTGAATAACTGTTAGGTTTGGTAAAGAACGTTCAGGACGAAGTTGACGTGCTACTTCAGAAACCGTTGAACCCCAAGCGGTTCCGAGAATATCATCATCGGTCAAAATCTGTTCCAAATACTGAGCTGAAGCCAGACCTATAGCTTGTCTTAAGGCTTTCGGACTGTCCATTCTTGGCACTACGACAGCTTCCTTCAGCCCGAACCTGGAACACAGTTCCCGCTCAAGTTCGAACGCTTCCACATACGGACTTATTACTGAAATCTTCACAACACCTTCTTCAAGTGCTGTTGCCAGCAGTTTGCTAACTCTTACTCTGTTAATATCTAATCTGTCAGCAATCTGTTGTTGAGTCAGACCTGCTTTATGGTATAGCCAAGCTACTTTGGCAAGAAGTCGTTTCGTGGTCTTCGCACGGTTTCTTCCCATTGTGAACCCCCTCGTCAGTTTCCGGAACTCATCTCCAAAAGCCCGCCACTCCTTGAACCTGGTCAAGAAGACGACGTAAATTACGCATATCTACGGTAGTCTCTCACTGGACCACTGACATTCCTCCGGTGTCGGTACTTGACTCTGAATCTTGATTGTCAAAGGAGCAGCAGCGTGACCGCTAACTATTGCACTAATTACCGTCTAGGCTTACACCATTATATCAGACACTCCCAAAATCAGCGACAAATCGGAAGAAATAGCCACCTGTTCGTATATGGGAAACCGTTGAACAAATTGAAAAGAGACACTTTAGTCATGCCCGGAGGCGATCCGTGAGGAAAAGAGGCCTAATAACAGTAACGAATAGGGAGATGAAGAAAAAGCGGCTTAAAGAATGAGGAATAGATGAGCGGTGAATTTATTCGACAAAATCAACCTTGACATCAAGTGCAATTTAATGTACTGTAACATTGCAAATGTAATATGGTAATTACAAATGTTATCTTTAGCAAGTGCGCTTTCCAAAGTCGCATCTAGTGTACGCAATATACATACTAATTCAGAGGTTTAGGGGGTGGGTATCTAAAGTTACTTCCATAAACACAATTTCATAACACATCACTTCAAAATAGGGGGCAAAAACACAGTGAAGAAAACTATCTTGTTGTTGTTGGTTCTTGCGATGATAGTACCGCAGATGGTGTGTGTAGCTAAAGATAGGCCCGAAATTGCGATCATCGTTAAACTTGAGCATCCCTGGTTTGATGATATGGTGAAAGGTATAGAAGAAGCAGCGAGAGAATTGAATGTTAACGCCTACATGCTTGCTCCGGCAGAAGCAGACGCTGCTCAGCAGGTAGCCCTGGTGGAGTCGTGTATTGCAAAGGGTGTAGATGCAATAAGTGTTGTGCCTAACGATCCCGCGGCTATTGAGCCGGTTCTGAAGAAGGCTCAAAATGCCGGCATAATCACACTGACACATGAATCAGCATCCGCTCAGAATGTAAGTTATGATATTGAAGCTTTTGACAACGCCACAATGGGACGGCGTTTCATTGATAATATTGTCAAACACGTAGGTCCCAGCGGTGGTTACGCTTTCTTTGTCGGTAACCTGACAGCAGAAACACACATGGAACGTTTCAACGCAGCAGTTGAATACCAGGAGAAGAACTACCCCGATTTGAAACTTCTTACAAATCCTCCTTTAGTCTCTCAAGAAAACACACAAGTAGCATATGAACTGACTCTTCAACTTATCAAAACGTATGGTGACAAACTTGACGCAATTGCCGCATGCGCAGCTGCAGACCCTGTAGGAATCGGCAGAGCTGTTGAGGAAAAGGGCTTAATCGGAAAGCTCTTCTGCGTAGGTTCGTCTGTTCCTTCTATGGTCAAGCCATATGTCGATAACGGTACATGTAAAGCCATTTCCCTCTGGAGGCCTGCTGACGCCGGTTATGTCCAGGTTTGGGTAGCAAAGGAACTACTGGAAGGCCGCAAAATAGAAGACGGACAGTCTATACCGAAGTTCGGTAAGATCAGAATTGTTGGCAAGACAATATACGGTAGCGACGATGGGTGCAAGGACTGGACCATAGAGAATCAGGACGAATTCTTCTTCTAAGAGCAAAGAGCGATTAAAAGGTATCCGGCGGCGGTCATAACTCCGCCGTCGGATGCTTAGGGCTGGGGAGTTGGCAATGGCAGAGAATATTCTTCAAGTGGCATCACTCAGTAAAACCTATAGTGGCGTGAAGGCTCTTGTCGATTTTGATTTTTCTATCAAACAAGGCGAGGTTCATTGCTTGGTTGGGGAAAACGGTAGTGGAAAATCGACATTCATGAAGATCATTGCAGGAGTTGTCAGACCTGATAGAGATAGCAGGACGCAGATTTTGATAAACGGTAAACAGTTTCGCAGGCTTACTCCTAAAGACTCGATGAATGAAGGAATTCAGGTCATTTATCAAGATCTCTCGTTATTCCCCAATCTTACCGTTGCAGAGAACATTGCTATGAATCAAAGGATTGAGGAGAACAGAAAGACAGTCTCCTGGAAAGAAATGAGAAGAACTGCTCTGGATTCTATGGAGCAAATCTCTGTGAAACTTGATCCGGAAGAGCTGGTGGAGAATTACCCAATTGCGAAACAGCAGCTTGTTGCGATTTGCAGAGCAATCACATCAGGCGTGCAACTTCTTATTATGGATGAACCCACTGCCAGCCTTGGTAAAACCGATGTTGAACATTTCTTCAAGGTAATCAGGAAGCTGAAAGAGCGCGGAATCTCAGCATTATTCATAGGACACAAGCTCCATGAGGTATTTGCAATCGCTGATCGAATAACTGTCATCAGAGACGGTAAGAGAATCAAGACTTTTGATTCTGTTTCTGAAACTAACGAACATGAGATAACTGAACTGATGACAGGGAAGAAAATTGACTCATCCAAACGATACGAGAGTAAGACAAATGGAAAACCATTAATGGAAATCCGGGGACTCAGCAAGAGCGGGCAATACAGTGATGTGAATTTCACACTGTATCCCGGGGACATAATCGGCATTATCGGTTTGACAGGTGCGGGTCGCACTGAATTGGCTTTAAGCGTTTTCGGTCTCAATAAGCCGGACACAGGTGAAATTTTGATTGATAATAAACCTGTTTCCATCGAGAGTACACGGGACGCAATAAAAAACGAAATCGCCCTTGTTCCGGAGAACAGGTTAGTACAGGGGCTTTTTACTGAAAAGACCATCATGGATAATGTTTTGATTACCACTATCGACGAATTTCGGAAATACGGCCCGTTTCTGAGTAAGAAGGAAATGGTTGACTCCGCCAATTCTTGGATAGACAAATTGAATATCAAGACTCCCTCAGCTAAGCTCCCGGTAAAGCAGTTATCCGGAGGGAACCAGCAACGGGTGGTATTGTCAAAATGGCTGGCCACGAAACCTAGAATCCTCATTCTTGACGGACCTACAGTCGGTATAGATGTTGGCGCTAAGGCCGAGATTCATAGGTATATTCAAGAAATGGCACAGGACGGAATCGGCATTATCATGATGAGTGACGAAATACACGAAGTCCTTCACAATGCCAATAAAATACTGGTCATGCGCGAAGGCAGAATCATCAAATCAGCAGATGCAACTTCACTTGATGAAACCGACCTAATGCAATTACTTCAATAGAGAGGGAACCTTATGAACGTGAGTACCTTATTGAGGAAAGCAACGAGTAGACAAGAGTTTTACTTAATCTCTGTAATAATCACTTTTTCAGTAATAATGGGATTCATCAACCCGGCATTTCTCTCCTTCGAAAACTTCTTTGATGTATTGAATAATTGTGCAACGCTAGGAGTCATGGCAGTCGGTGTGCTCCTTGTCATGATATCCGGGGGTATGGATGTTTCGTTTTCCGCAATTGCTGCAGTTGCCATGTATGTTACTGTCTCAGTGCTTAATGTTCATGGAGGCACCGTGTTTTACGCCTTTGCAATGGCCGGTATTATCGGTGGGTTACTTGGCCTGGTGAACGCTACAATTCTCTCATATTTTCAGATTTCTGCGCTTATCATTACACTGGCAACCAGTAACGTATTCTACGGACTCCTACTGCAACTTGTTCCACGGGCGCATATAACGTCCATTCCAAAATTCCTTGCGGATTTTGGTAATTGGATTGTGTTGCCGATAATCTCTTTCGAAGATGGGAAAACCATTGGCCTATCTGCCATAGCTTTTGCAATGATACTGGTCATGCTAATTATGAGTATTGTCCTTCGCTATACCAGTATCGGAAGAAACGTTTATGCTCTGGGCGGCAGTAGAGAAGCTGCAGAACGAGCCGGAATCAGCATATGGAAAACACAATTCTTTGTATACTGTCTAGCCGGGATGCTGGCAGGTATTGCTTCAATATTGAATGTCTCGATGATTCGCTATGTCAATCCTTTTAATGTGTACAACGTTCTCATGGACGTTATTGCTGCAGTCGTACTGGGGGGAGCAAAATTGAGCGGCGGATCCGGGACAATCTTTGGAACATTCTTAGGTGTATTTACCCTCTATATGATAAAAAACAGTCTGATCCTTATGGGAATCCCTTCTACCTGGGACTCTGTGATTGTTGGATTAATCATTATTGTCAGTGTCGCATTCACAGCCTCGCGGAAGAAGCCGGCTTAATTCGGAGGTAAAAGACTATGAAACAACATAACAGGTCAGTTTCTCGAGTCGTTTATTACATATTAATGTTTGTAATAGTATTTGCCCTTTTTTCCCTGACGATTCCGGGGCAGTTTTTGAGTCGTTTCAACCTTCAGTCCATGGCATTTCAAGTTCCGGAATTCGGGATACTTGCCCTCGGTATGATGGTAGCAATGCTTACAGCCGGAATCGACTTATCCATTATTGCCAATGCAAATCTGGCCGGGATTATGTCGGCAATCTGTTTACTGAAAGTAACTGAACTGTATCCGAACGTCGGGAGTTTAGCCATTATTCTCGTTACGGTTGTTGTTGCGGTAATATCCGGAACAATCGGTGGGCTGTTTAACGGTTTTCTTATTTCCGTTCTGGGGATTTTGCCGATATTAGCTACACTGGGGACTATGAAGCTGTTTGAAGGACTGGCGACAGTCGTAACGCGCGGGCGTCCGATTACAGGTTTCCCTGTGGAAATTCAGTATATTGCCAATGAGACAATTGGTGTTGTTCCTGTCTCTTTCGTTATTTTCCTCATAGTCCTTGTTATGGTTGCATTGTTCCTAAAGAAGACTCCTTTAGGATTTAAGATCTATATGCTTGGTTCCAATGAAGAAGCTGCACGTTATTCCAGATTGAACAATAGAGCTATTTTACTCAGGGCTTATGCGGTTTCCGGATTAATGGCAGGCATAGCTTCTATTATTATGATGTCCCGCTTTAATTCGGTAAAGGTAGGCTACGGCAATTCATATTTGCTTCAAGCTGTACTCGTTGTAATACTGGGCGGAACTAATCCGGATGGCGGAGAGGGCGATGTGTTCAATGCCCTATTTGCTATCCTCACCTTACAGTGTATAGCAAGTGGATTTAATATTCTCGGGTTTACGGATTATATGAGAAATGTAATATACGGCAGCATGTTGATTATTGTCCTAATGTTTACGATTATGGTGCCTAGAATTCGCGAGATGGTAAAGAGAAAGAAAGAAACTGTGTCAATATCTTAACACCAAGATGCAAAAAGACTTGCTTTAGAGCAAGGTCTGAAACTAGGAGAATTCTAAGATGATCAGCAGAAAAGAGATTAAAATTGCAGCATCTATGGCCTGCGCTGACTTCTGGCGTTTGGAAGAGCAAGTGAGAACCCTGGAGAAGGCAAAGGTGGATATTCTTCATTGTGATATTATGGACGGGAATTTTGTTCCTAACTTCTCTCTGTTCCCTGATTTTGTCACTACTTTGAAGGAGAACGCCTCTATACCGGTAGAGGTCCACATGCAAATAGTTAACCCTGAGCGGTTTATTGAGACTTTCATTGATGCAGGGGCAGACAGCATTTGCTTTCATATCGAGACCATACACAATGTACACCGTATTATCCAGCAGATAAAACTGTACGGAATACGAGTCGGTGTCTCACTGAATCCAAGTACGCATCCTGCCGTTGTGGAGTATGTTTTGTCAGAGGTGGATTTTCTCACCGTAATGGCAGTTGATCCCGGTTTTTATGGTCAAACATTCATTCCCGAGGTTCTGGAAAAAATTGAGTACCTAAGCAACATAATTCACACGAAAGGACACTCAATTGACATTGAAGTTGACGGTAACATGAACGTTGAAAACGCTCGAAAATGTATTAGCGCCGGAGCGAACATAATTGTGGCAGGCACCTCCAGTATCTTTAGGGCAACAGGCAATTTGGAGCAACTGACCAATGAATTTCGAGAGGCCATATCAGCGTAGCCAGATATTCAGGAAAAACTATCGGCAAAGGAAGGCGGACATAGATGAAGAGAGGGAAGATTACGGTTATCGGCAGCATAAACATGGATCTTGTCGTTAAGGTTGACGTACATCCGAAAGCCGGTGAACTTGTTACCGGCAAAGGATTAGAATACATACCTGGTGGCAAGGGAGCTAATCAGTCGATAGCTGCCGCACTGTCTGCTGACGCCGAGGTGGCGCTTATCGGTTGCGTCGGGGAAGACGCACATGGAACAGCGCTTCTGGAAAACCTTCGTGCAAAGCATGTCAATATAGACAAGGTAGTAGTGGATGCCAAGGCGCCTACGGGACTTGCGCAAATCAGCGTGGACAGACACGGGCAGAACATGATTATCTACAACAGCGGCGCCAATTTCCGGCTCTTGCCTGAACACATTGAGATGGAAGAAAGAAAAATTGCTGAGAGTGACATGGTCATAACCCAATTGGAAATTCCTCTGGCCACTGTAGAGAGGATTGCCCAGATCTGCAACAAGCATGGAGTCCCGCTCTTGCTAAACCCTTGTCCTGCTATGATGTTATCAGATGAGCTCTTGCGTAGGGTGAGCTTTCTTGTTCCTAATGAATTTGAAGGCGCTGCTTTATGTGGCATCAATCCACCTGAAAATATCGAAGACGCGATTAGAATCACAGAGCTTCTGGAGACAAAAACACCCGGTAGTGTCTTGATGACCATAGGAGCATCGGGAGTGTTGATTGTCACCGAACATGGAATTAAACATATGCCTGCATACAAAGTAGACGCTGTGGATGCTACAGCTGCAGGAGATACCTTTATCGGAGCATTCGCCGGACGATACGTCAATGGCGCTTCACTTGAGGAAGCAGCGCAATTTGCTACTGCAGCAGCGGCAATTACTGTCAGCAGGTTGGGGGCACAAGTATCCATTCCCACGAGAGTGGAAGTGGAACAGTTCTTGAGAGAACACCCACAGGACTAGATTGTGTTTCAATACTTTCATAGAAGAAAAGAGGGTTGTAAAAATGATCAAGGCAGAACAGTTGTCCTACGAATCGTTTGAACCTTTCGGTAGTTTCGTTAACCCGCTTGATTGCGGTGACCCTCTAGGGGGTGAGGGCGGGAGTGTTTTGGCATACTCTGATCGAATCCTTCAGCAGTTCACAACCTCAAACTACATTGCGTATACGCCATTGGTCATAAAACCCCGGAGATTCCAAATTACCGTTACTGAGATACATAAGAATACTGAAGAAGTCTTCGGTGGTTTTAATTGTGACATGTGCTTTCATGTAGCTCCTCCAGGGGAAGGAGACGTGATTCCACCTGTCAGTGAATTTAAAGCATTTCATTTGCCGGCCGGTTGGTGGGTACGACTGAAGAGAGGCGTTTGGCACCACGGTCCGTTTGTGATTGGAACTGATATCGCAGTTGGCATGGCTGTTTTACCTCCATATACATATACTAATGACTCTATTGTTGTTACATTGGAAGAGCCAATCGAGATTGACATATAGAACCAGAATACTATCGGCTCATGAGAACGACTCTCTAGTGTAGCGATAGATCTTCTTGCCCCCGGTCAACCAGACAGGGGGTTTTTGCATGTCACAATTCAGATAGTTTTGTTTGCCGTATTGCTATTTGTCTCAGCCGATGGACTACTTTGGCCCTGGGCCTGGATTTATCTAGGTATATATGTAGCAGGGGTAATAGCCAACGCATTCATATTGCCCAAGAGTGTAATTGAAGAA
>DUVA01000125.1 GCA_012841305.1 Bacillota bacterium
AAAAATGGCACATTTGGGTAGCCGTATTCATCGTGTTAGCCTTGGTAGGATGGTCAGTGGGAGTGACAACAAGGTTATCACGGGATATCACGGCAATCGAGAGAGACCTGGACAGGGCCTTTGAGGATCTCGCAGCTTTATCCAGACGAGTCTCAGAAATCGAGACTCTGGAGGAGTCTGCGATGGGTCCTGAGGTGACAGTCTACTATGCCAGAAGTACACCGACTGAATCACACCTGGTTCCGGTAAGACGGAGAGTGGCACAAGGCGTAGACCCCGTAAAAGGCGCCTTGGAACTCCTTGTCAGAGGACCTCTTCCTGGAAGCGGACTGGACGGGACTATCCCTCAAGGAACAGAGGTGAGGAGCCTGGAAATAAAAGGCGACCTGGCCATCGCTGATTTCAGCGAGGAGATTGTAACCAACTTCGTAGGCGGTAGTTGGAATGAGGCATTACTTGTCGGATCCATAGTGAACACGCTTACAGAGTTCCCTGGAATCACTCGTTGCCAAATCCTGATCCAAGGGGAGAAGCGGGAGAGTATCGGAGGCCACATAGGTATCGATACTCCCCAGACGAGAGCTGCGGAGCTCATTGGGCCCCGCTGACTTCCCCCGGATCCCGTGAATGCCACACAGAGGCAATTTCAATGCCGCGAGCGAGCGCTTGCCGGTTGAGGGGAATCAGGTTATGGCGCCTCTCCGGCAGCACCCTCTTCATGGCGTCAAGCACCGTATCACAACCTACCACCCTGGTTGTGGCGAGGTAGGCTCCCAGCGCCACCATGTTAGCGGTACGCAAATCCCCAAGCTCATTTGCAACCTTATTGGCAGGGACAGCCAATACCCTCACATCTGTCCTCTCAGGCGGGGATTCGACGAGAGAAGAATTGTAGATGATGAGCCCGCCTCTTTCGACCCAAGGAGCAAATTTGTCCAGGGACGGTTTATTGAGGGCGATTAGGCTCGTAGGCTCAGTAACAAGGGGAGAGGACACCTCTTTGGAGGACACTACTACGTGGCAGTTGGCAGTGCCTCCCCTCATCTCAGGGCCGTATGAAGGCATCCAGCTTACATGTGCGCCTTCTATCATTCCTGCATACGTCACCAGCTGTCCTATTAGCAGGACACCCTGTCCGCCGAATCCTGCAAAGATTACCTGTTCCTGCATTACTAGCCCACCTCCGGAACCCGAGTAAAGTCTCCCAGCGGATAGTAGACGCTCATTTTCTCATCTATCCATTTCATTGCTTCAAGAGGAGACATGCCCCAGTTGATAGGACAGGTAGAGAGAAACTCCACGAGACTGAAACCTTTGCCCTGTATTTGCGTCTCGAAGGCTTTTCTCACAGCACGTTTGGCTTTCGTGACATTGGCGGGACTCGTGGCTGAAACCCTCGAAATGTACGCCACACCTGACAATGATGACAGAAGTTCCGCGACTCTGATGGGGTAGCCTGCGCTTTCCACGTCTCTGCCCCTTGGGGAAGTCGTAGTCCTCTGCCCGGGCAATGTTGTAGGCGCCATTTGCCCGCCGGTCATGCCGTATATTGCGTTATTCACGAAAATTACGGTGATCTTCTCTCCCCGAGTTGCGGCATGGACTATTTCCGCAGCTCCGATAGAAGCCAAGTCTCCGTCGCCTTGGTAAGAGAAGACAACGGAGTCAGGGAGGGTTCTCTTAATTCCGGTAGCTACTGCAGGCGCCCTGCCGTGAGAAGCCTCGACGAAATCACAGTTGAAGTAGTCATATGCCAGTACTGCGCATCCCACAGGCGAAATCCCGATGGTTTTCTCACGAACACCGAGTTCGTCAATGACTTCCGCGATCAGCCGGTGGATAATGCCATGGGTACATCCAGGGCAGTAGTGGGTGGGAACGTCTGTCAATGCTTCCGGACGTCCGAATACTTTCTTCATTGCCTATATCCCCTCCTCCACAATTCTCTCGATTTCATCCAGAACTTCCCTGGGTGTAGGCGTCATTCCACCTGTACGGCCATGGAAATGGACGGGCTTGGTGCCAAGTATTGCCAGGCGTACATCTTCGACCATCTGTCCAAGACTCATTTCAACTGTTAGCACCCGTAGGCTTTCCTCTGCTGTCTGTTGCAAGGCATCATATGGGAACGGCCATAAGCTGATAGGCCTGAACAAGCCTACTCTCAGCCCACGTTCTCTTGCCATATCAATAGCTGCCTGCGCAATCCGTGCGCATGTTCCGTACGCCACCAGCAGTGTTTCAGCGTCGTCAGCCATGTAGGTCTTGTACCTGACTTGCTCGTCGGCAATTCTTCTGTATTTCTTTCCTAGGTTGAAGTTATGTTGCTCCAGTTTCGCCGGGTCAAGGCTGAGTGAAGTTATTACGTTCTTCGGTCTCATCTTTGCTCCGACAGTAGCCCAAGTCTTCGGAGGCAAGTCTGCTTTCTCTCTTCTCCCCGGTATTACAGGCTCCATCATCTGGCCTAAGATCGCGTCACCCATAATCATGACGGGATTGCGGTACATGTCAGCCAAATCAAAAGCGGTAATGGTGAGGTCCATGAGTTCCTGCACGCTTGCGGGGGCAAGGACTATCAGTTTGTAGTCACCATGGCCTCCTCCCTTGGTCGCCTGGAAGTAGTCAGCTTGAGATCCCTGTATACCGCCTAAACCGGGCCCGCCGCGGACGATGTTCACAAGTACACAGGGAAGCTCTGCGCCTGCCATGTATGATACAGCTTCTTGCATCAAGCTGATTCCCGGGCTTGACGACGTAGTCATTACCCTGGCGCCGGCACACGCGGCCCCGTATACCATATTGCTGCCTGCGACCTCACTCTCTGCCTGGAGGAAAACCCCTCCCACCTCGGGCATGCGCCTTGACATGTACTCGGGAATCTCATTTTGAGGAGTTATCGGATAACCGAAAAAGTGTCTGCAGCCTGCCAAAATGGCTGCTTCTGCTATAGCTTCATTCCCTTTCATCAGCACCTTTTCTCCCATGAGAACAGAGTCCCTCCTTTACCTGTATACTTCAATTGCCACCTCCGGACACATCCTGGCACAGTAAGTGCATGCATTACATTCTTCCGTGTTAAGCATGGTCGCCGGATGATATCCCTTAGCGTTGAAATGCTCTGCCATAACCAAGAGTCTCCTGGGACAAAAGGCGACACACAACTCACAGCCTTTACACCGTTCTTCATCAAAGACAACTCTTGCCACTTTGCGTCACCTCCTACGTCTACGTGTAGACCTTTACTTCCTCCTCGTGACGAAGTGCACGAAGACACGCTTCAGCCAAAGCCCGCATCTCATCTTCGCCCGGGTAAACCATAACAGGTGCTATGAATTGGACACGAGCCTTAATCCATTCTACCAGCATTTCTGAATAACACACCCCTCCTGTGAGAATTACTGCATCAACATCCCCCTTGAGGACAGTTGCCAATGCGCCTACTTCCTTGGCAATCTGGTAAGCCATGGCTTCATATACCAGAGCTGCGTATTCATCTCCTTCCGCAATACGCCTCTCTACCTCTACAGCGCTGTTTGTCCCGAGATAAGCCATGAGTCCGCCTTGACCCACCAGCTTCTTCTTGATTTCCTCAAGGGAAAGGTTGCCTGAATAACACATTTCCACAAAACCAAGGAGGGGAAGCCCTCCGCTCCTCTCAGGAGTGAACGGCCCTTCTCCGTCTAGGGCATTATTGGCATCGATAACTCTGCCTTTCCTGTGTGCGCCAATGGTAGCGCCGCTGCCTACATGGCACACAATGAAATTTGCGTCCTCGTACCTGGTCCCCATGGCCTTAGCTGCTCGCCTGGCGACAGCCTTGTGGTTAAGCGCATGGAATACGGCGGTCCGCGATATTTCCGGAAGGCCGGATAGCCTGGCCAGGGGGCAGAATTCGTCAACTACCGGAGGATCTGCGATAAATGCAGGGACGCTGATAATATCTGCAATCTCCTTAGCCATCGGAGCTCCAAGATTACACGCATGGGGAATCTTACCTGTACCGATAAGGTCACTGATCATCTTGGCGTTTACCTCATAAACCCCACTTTCTATCGGTTTTAGCAAGCCTCCCCTGCCGATTATCGCTGTGAAATCCGACACCTGGCAACCCCGTCGTGTCAGGATTTCAAATATGTCTTCAATCCTCTTCCTGTACTGACCCATCACAGTCTCAAAAACCGTCAATTCCTCAGGCCTGTATCTGATGACTTCTTCAAAAACCAGGTCATCGTCTTCGTATACAGCGATCTTTGTAGACGTGGAACCAGGATTGATCGCAAGTATCCTGTGCATAATCGTCCCCCTCCCGGCAGCTAGTTAAGGAGCAGCACGTTAACATACTGCTTCTCAAGGCACGAATATTTTGTGGATTCCGCCTATCTTCGCTATCCTTTCCTCCGCAAGACGAGACGCTGCCAGGTGCGGGGGAACTCCTTCTCTCTTGGCGATTTCTATGACCGACTTAATTCTCTCGTATATGCCTCCTGCTTTGCGCAAGGCTCTTTCCCTGTCGTAGCCGTAGATCTCTTCCGCTACGTTGATTACCCCGCCTGCATTGACAATGTAGTCAGGCGCATAGAGGATACCCAAGTCTTCCAAGGCATTACCGTGGCTTTCATCCTTGAGTTGGTTATTGGCGGATCCCGCGACAATCTTGCACCTTAGTCGTGTCACTGTCTCCGCGTTTATCACCCCGCCCAGTGCGCAAGGACAGAATGCGTCGCATTCAATGTCATAAATCTCGTCGGGAGAGGCCGGCTTTGCGCCGAACTCTTCAACCACCGCATCTACCCTTTCTTTGAAAACGTCACTCACATGGACTACAGCGCCTTCCTGGGCAAGATGTTTCACGATTGAATAACCTACGTTCCCGATGCCCTGAACTGCTACGCTTCTACCCTTAAGTGAACCGTCCCCGAACACCTCTTCCAAGCAAGCTGTCATCCCGCGAATGACTCCGTAGGCAGTAACAGGGGATGGGTCACCGCCGGCGCCTGGACCAGACGGAAGTCCCACTACGTGTTGGGTTTCCATGTGAATGATTTCCACATCATCCCCGCGAATCCCCACATCTTCAGCGGTTATGTACCGTCCCCCCAACGTGTCCACGAATCTTCCGAATGCGCGTAGCAACGCTTCACTCTTGTCTTTCCGAGGATCTCCGATGATTACGGCCTTGCCCCCACCGAGGTCGAGTCCTGCAGCAGAACTCTTGTACGTCATTCCCCTGGCCAACCTCATCGCGTCAATGATTGCATCTTCCTCTGATTCATACGGCCACATTCGGCACCCGCCAAGAGCAGGGCCAAGGGTAGTATCGTGGATAGCTATGACTGCACGCAACCCTGACACTTCGTCGCTGGCGAAAATCAGTTGCTCGTATCCGTATCTAGACATTTCATCGAATACTCTCATGGGACTCTTATCTCCTTTCTTCTTCACTGCTGGGCGTTGGCGACTAAACCGGCCTCATGAAGTCTATCCGACGCTATCTGCCTTGCAGGCTAGCTTACAGCAATACCCAGTGCAAGCGAGTAGAATTTTGATGCATGCGAGTCTGATCTTGACGTTAAGACAACAGGCGCACCTGCACCTGCCACTATACTTGCGCAACATGCACTTGCCATGTAGACAAGGGTCTTGTAGAAAACGTTTCCTGCCTCTATATCAGGCATTATTAGGATATCAGCCCAGCCTGCTACAGGACTTCTGATTCCCTTGATTCTGGCTGACTCAGGAGAAACCGCGTTATCCAACGCCAGCGGACCGTCAACGATACCGCCTTTTATCTGGCCGCGCTCTGCCATCTTACTGATACACGCTGCATCAATCGTAGCCTGCATGTCACTGTTCAGGTACTCGATTGCAGCAATAATTGCAACCCGGGGATTGGACATGCCTAATACGTGAGCCACGTTAATGGCATTTTGGGTAATCTCCACCTTCTCTTCTAGTGAAGGCGCAATATTCATAGCTCCGTCACTGAATATCGCCACTCTGTCTTTTCCCGGCATCTCAAACACGGACATGTGTGACAGGAGCCTTCCTGTTCTGAGGCCTCCGTCTTTGCTAAGAACGGCCTTTAGCACATCAGACGTGCTGACCAGTCCTTTCATTACTAGATTGGCCTCCCCTTCCGAAACCAGCTTAACCCCTTTACGTGCGGCAGTGGGTGGATCATCTTCTTCTACAAGCTCATGTTTGGATATATCCACTCCGGCAATACCGGCAGCTTCCTCTATCTTGTGAAGGTTTCCAATAAGAATGCTCTTTGCGATTCCGCAATTGACAGCTTCGTCCACTGCAAGGAGCACTTCAGGATCCTCTGCTGCCACAACTACACAAGTCCTGGTACCCCTCGCTTTAGCCAATTCCACAATATCCCTGAGCGATTTTACCATACCTATCCCCCCCTTGTTACCCGTATATCTTGACCTCTTCGTCTCCTAAAAGCGCTCGAAACGCGCCTCTCGCAAGAGATTCCATTTCCCTTTCTCCAGGATAAATCCGAACGTCAGCAATGAACGAAACCCTATCCCGTATCATTGAAACAAGCAGCTTCGATGAGGCTAAGCCCCCGCATATCAGAATAGCTTTCACATCTCCCCATAAGACCGATGCCATAGCCCCTATTTCCTTGGCAATCTGATATGCCATTCCTTCGTAGATCAAAGCCGTATACTCATCCCCGGCTGCTATCCGCGTCTCGATTTCCTTTGCGTTGCTCACGCCGAGATATGCCACGAGCCCACCCTGTCCCAGGAACTTCGCTATGAGCCGACCTTGTGAGAAGTCGCCTGAAAACGCCATTTCCGCAACTTCCCTGGCAGGTAATTCTCCGGTCCTTTCAGGACTGAACGGGCCTTGCTCATTTGCGTTGTTGGCATCAATAATCCGTCCTCTTTCCACTGCTGCAATGGATATACCTCCTCCCAGATGCGCAACAACGTAGTTTACCGTCTCTATTTTGCAATCCAGCTCTGATGAAGCAAGCCTCACGGTCGCACGGATGTTCAAGGCATGGCTCAAGCTTTTCCTCTGAATCTCCGGAAGGCCTGAAAGACGTGCAAAAGGGTGAAATTGATCACATGACACCGGGTCTACTACATACGCGGGAATGCCCATCTCCCCGGCAATAGCGTCAGCAATAAGGCCACCGAGATTTGATGCGTGCGGACCTTGCACCTGGGCTCTCAAGTCTTCCAACATTCGTAGGTTTACTTGGTATATACCGGGCTCAACAGGGCGGATAAGCCCACCCCGTGCCACTACGGCACTGATACGGCTAAGATTCGTCCCTGCTTCCCTCAGCGCTGAACTCACATCGTCAAGTCTTGCTGCAAGCTGAGATGGTACATCGGGAAAAGCATCGAGCATCTTAGTCTTATGAGTGATAGTCTTATCTGCCAGAGGGCCTGAGAGGGAGTAGATTGCCAGCTTAGTTGTGGTGGAACCAGGGTTTACAACAAGAACTTGCATAGCTGACCACCCCACAATCCGTATGTCGTCTGACACAAGAATCAACATACTCAGGATCTATGGTCGTGTGCTTACACCCTGACAGAACTATATATATGCAAGTTCGATGCCAGACCCGTAAGAACCGTAACATACAGCTTTCAAATGGGACATAGCGGGATCAATGGAAGGATATCCGTGATGCGTCAATTAGCAATTGCAGTATTTTGCATGGTAATCGTGGATAGCATGCAAGATGTTGCACACAAAAGGAAATGCAGTGCAATATGTTGCATTGAATCGCTGTCATGTAATGTTGTGGCGTTTGATCTTGTAGTAAAGGTTCCTTATGCTGATTCCCAAGATTTCAGAGGCCATTCGCTTGTTGCCGCCTACAACTTCCAGCGCGTTGACGATGGCTTTCACCTCAGCGTCTTTCAGTGCTTCCTGCAATTCTTTTCCTGCGCTCTTCTTCGCCGGTCCTTGAAACCGGCGAGTGAATGTAGGGCGTGAGCCCAGCCTATCTAATGCAGGCAGATGCTCAGGCAAGATTTCCACATCAGCATAATGCATGTTTATCATTGCCCTGCTGAGGACATTCTCCAGCTCTCGCACGTTTCCCGGCCAATCGTAGGTAGCGAGAGTCTCTATGGCGTCACGGGATATGCGAGTCACATTGCGTCCGTAGGCCTGGTTGAACCTTCTTATCAAAGCTTGACACAAAAACGGTAGGTCTTCCAGTCGCTCTCTAAGCGGCGGTATGAATACGGGTACTACATTCAACCGGTAGTAAAGATCCTCGCGCAACTTTCCTTCTTTTACCGCCTTCTCCAAGTCGCTGTTGGTCGCTGCGATAATCCGCACATCAACAGGTATTGCCTGGGTCCCTCCGACCCTCACAATCTCCTTCTCATGCAGTATCCGAAGGAGTTTCGCTTGAAGGGACAAAGGCAACTCCCCGATTTCATCGAGGAAAATAGCTCCGCCATCGGCTTCCTCGAACAAGCCTCGCTTGCCCCCTCTTTTCGCCCCTGTAAAAGCTCCGTCTTCATACCCAAACAGTTCAGCCTCAAACAGCGTGCTGGAAATCGCGGTGCAATTCACCCGGACGAATTGCTTCTGTCGCCTTAGACTGGCATTATGGATAGCGTGAGCAAACAACTCCTTGCCGGTGCCGCTCTCTCCCCGCAGCAGCACTGTGGCAGGCGTGGAAGACACACGCCTCGCTTGCTCAACTGCTATGGCCATGCCTCGACTGACTGCGATTATGTCGTCAAAGGTGTATTTCGCCTGAAGCGTCCTGAGGAGGCGCCTTGCGCTGTCAAGTTCCTCGGTTAACCTGCGTATGTCCGTCAAATCATGAATAGCTGCTACACTGCCTCTGAGTTCCTCACCAACGAAGATTGGCGCTGCATGAACCATTACCTCGCGTCGTCCGGGTCCTACTCTGAGTCTTGCACCGCGCATAGGAAGGCCGGTGCGCAAGACCTTCATATGGACACTTTCGCCTTCTGCAATGTCTATAGTAGCAGGTTTTCCTATGACATCGTCCTCAACAAACCCAGTTAGTCTGGTATATGCAGGATTAATCAGAATCCCAAGGCCGTTCTCATCCACAACAGAGATAGCGTCTTCCGTGGAGTTAATTATCGCTTCCAGCAATCCTTGAATGTGTTTGAGGTTCGTTATTTCCTCAGCTAATGATATTATGTCTGTGATATCCCGGAAAACCGATACTGCTCCTATCATGACTCCCTTACTGTCTCTGACAGGCATCCTATTACAAATAATCGTAACGTCTTCCAGCACCTGCTTCTGATTGAGCTCCGCCTCACCTGTCTTTAGCACAACATGCAGTCTGGTGTTGGGTATGACTTCCTCTGCGACCTGGCCTACCATGTCTTCAGGGTCAACATCCATAAGCCTGCCTGCAGCAGCATTAAACAGTGTGATAATACCCGAAGCGTTAACAGCAACCATTCCGTCATGAGTCGAGTTTAGGATAACCTCCAGCTCCTCATTTGTCAGACGTGGCCTGTCATTTCTCCTCATGATTCCTCAGTCCCTTAGTAGTCATAAAAACCTCGGCCGGTCTTTCTACCTAAGCGCCCTGATTCTACCATTTTCCTAAGTAACGGGCATGGCCTGTATTTGGGGTCACCGAAACTCTCGTGAAGCACCTCCATGATTGCCAGGCATACATCAAGACCGACTAAATCCGCAAGCGCCAATGGGCCTATGGGATGATTCATGCCGAGACATGCTACTTTGTCAATATCCTCTATAGATGCAGTATTCTCCATGAGACAGTATACCGCCTCATTGATCATGGGGATCAACAGCCTGTTTGCGACAAATCCAGGCGAATCCTTAACAAGAACCGGTGTTTTTCCGAATTTCTCCGCCAGAGACCGCGTAGCCTCTTGAGTCTCTCGTGAAGTATCATAGCCTGCTATGACTTCCACCAGCTTCATGACGGGAACCGGATTGAAGAAATGCATTCCGATGACCTTGTCGGGACGACGGGTAGCAGCTGCAAGCAGGGTAATAGATATGGAGGAAGTATTGGACGCGATGATCGCATCAGGCTTCATAATTGAATCCAATTGTCTCATGACGTGAAGCTTCACGTCAACTGCTTCCACCACTGCCTCGATAGCCATGTCAGCGTCGCAGGCAGCGGACAGTTCTCTTACGAGGCGAATTCTTGATAATGTCGCCTCACTATCCTCAAGGCTGATTCTGCCTTTTTCCACTGATCTTTCAAGTGCCTTCCGAATCTGACTGAGTCCTCGCTCGGCGAGTTCATAGGTTGAATCACACATAATTACAGCGGTACCTGATGTAGCTGCTACTTGCGCTATTCCGGACCCCATTTGCCCAGCGCCAATCACGGCGACAGTCGAAATACTCATGTCAGCGCCCCCTTGAAATTGCTGCATCATCTTTCTCCAATTCGTCTTGGAATCCCTGCAATCCTCAGAGCGAAGAATGAAAAAGCCCGCCACAGGAGTAGACCGCACGCTCCCAAGTCAGGCTTCACTCTCTTACGTCTCATACGTTATTCTTCTGTTATTTTCGCTTATCCCAAGATCAGGCTCATAAGATGCAAGCTACCTGGTAACCTAACTACTTGCGCCGGTATTTTGGGAAATTGGAGCGTTTTCGCATCTGTCCGCCGCCTGAGTCTTCACTGGAGTCATTATCTCTCGGAAGAGCTTCCTTACGAGATAAGTTGATCCTGCCCATCCCGTCAATCTCCGTTACCTTAACCGTAACTGAATCCCCTACTTCCACTACATCTTCCACCTTGCCGACGCGGGTGTGAGCCAGTTGGGAAATGTGGACAAGCCCCTCTTTCCCAGGAAGGATTTCCACAAATGCTCCGAAGTTGGTAGTCCTTGTGACTGTGCCGGTGTAGATTCGTCCTACCTCTACATCCGCGGTAAGGTCTTCTATCATCTTCTTCGCTTTTTCACCGGCTTCCCCATCTTGGGATGCTATGAATACTCTTCCGTCATCCTCAATATCGATTTTCACGCCGGTCTCATCAATGATATGCCTTATTACCTTGCCTCCGGGCCCAATTACATCACGAATCTTGTCCGGATCAATGCTCATTGTGATAATCCGCGGCGCGTACGGCGAAAGCTCTTCACGAGGTTGGGATATTGCTTCCAGCATCTTACCAAGGATGAACATTCGTCCGTCCTTAGCTTGCTCCAAGGCTTTCTCCATGATTTCACCGGTAATCCCGTGAATCTTGATGTCCATTTGCAAGGCTGTGATTCCCTTTTCGGTGCCTGCGACCTTGAAATCCATGTCACCAAGGGCATCTTCGATTCCCATGATGTCAGAGAGAATTGCAACCTTGTCATTTTCCTTCACAAGACCCAGGGCTATGCCTGCTACCGGCCGCTTGATCGGGACTCCTGCATCCATCAGGGCAAGGGTGGAACCGCACACGCTCGCCTGAGAACTCGAGCCGTTAGATTCCAAAACCTCAGAAACCAATCTGATAGTATATGGAAATTCCACTTCATCAGGTATCACAGGAGTCAAGGCCCGTTCAGCCAGGGCGCCATGGCCTATCTCGCGCCTGCCCGGCCCTCTTATCGGACGCGTCTCGCCTACACTATAGGGAGGAAAATTGTAATGGTGCATGAATCGTTTGGACTCCGCATCACCAAGCCCGTCCAGCATCTGCTCATCACCGATAGCACCCAGGGTGGCATTGGTAAGGACCTGGGTCTGGCCGCGGGTAAAAAGCCCTGTACCATGGACCCTGGGGAGAAGACCGACCTCACACGATATTTGACGGATCTCTTGGCATTTGCGTCCGTCAATACGAACAGACTCTTCAGTAACCATCTTCCTCAATTGCTCTCTGGCTACTTCCTTGAGAACAGTTGATACATCTATCTCAAGGGAAGCAGGAACTTCCAAAGAGTCGTCACCCATAAGTTTTTGAAGAACCTGCTGCTCGACATCGTCCAGTCGCTCTTCACGAGTCAGCTTGTCTGCAATCCGGAGAGCAGAAGAGACGTCTTCCGTGGCAAGCTCTCTTACTTTGGACGCAACGTTTTCATCAGGCGTGTAGAAGGCCACTTCACGCTTTGGCTTTCCACACCTGGACACCAATTCATCAATAAGCTTCACAATTTCAATAACCGACTTGTGGCCGAAGGAGATGGCATCTAAGATAACCTCTTCCGGAACCTCATTCGCTCCGGCTTCCACCATGAGAATAGCGCCTTTGCTACCGGCTATCGTTAGATTAAGATCGCTGGCCTCTGCTTGGGAGAGAGTAGGACAAATCACAAATTCACCGTTAACCCTGCCTACTTTCACTCCGCCTACAGGCTCTCTAAACGGAATATCAGAAATAGCCAAGGCAGCAGAAGCACCAATGAGTGCAGTTATGTCCGGGTCATTGTCTTGCTCCACTGATAACACTGTACAGACTACCTGTACATCGTGTCTGAATCCCTCGGGGAACAAAGGTCTGAGAGGCCTGTCTATCATCCGTGCAGAAATAGTGGCAGCCTCTGAAGGCCTCCCTTCCCGCTTTATCCAGCCGCCGGGGATTTTTCCCACAGCGTAAAGCCTCTCTTCATAGTCCACAATCAATGGAAAGAAATCAATCCCCTCACGGGGTTCCCGGGACATGCATGCTGTCACTAGTACTACAGTATCGCCGTATCGAACTAACACAGAACCGTTAGCTTGTTTAGCGACCTTTCCGACTTCAAGCGAAAGTCTCCTCCCGCCCAGACTCATATCCAGGCAGTGGTATTCCATATTTCATCGATCCTCCTCAAAATCAACTGCTACTACTTCCTGAGACCTAGTTTCTCCACAATTGCCCTGTATCTCTCAATATCTTTGTCTTTCAAGTAGTTAAGAAGATTACGCCTCTGACCTACCATTTTCAATAGTCCTCTTCGGGAATGGTGGTCTTTCTTATGCTCCTTCAAATGTTCAGTTAAACCATTTATCCTTTCAGTAAGTATGGCAATTTGAACTTCTGGTGAGCCTGTATCCTGTTGGTGGATTCTGTATTTTTCTATGATTGCTCGTTTTTCTTCGACAGGCAAAGCCATGTCACTACACCTCCTAAAATCGTGCGTGTCCCCCGCTGCCAAGAAACTCGTCGGAGAGTCGAAGAATCCTAGCGCCGGGGCTTCTGATAGCGTAGCCACGCTACTACTTCTCAATGTTATCACATGGGTATCTCAATGTAAACGATACTTACACCCTTCATGAAGCGTCCTCGGAGACTCCTTGGGGCTTTTCACAACCGTTCCACCGGTCGAGAACAGCTTTTGCTCTTTCCACATCTTGAGAGATTTGATAGGCCAGGGCTTCGCCGGATTCAAACCTGATCTCGTCCCTGAGCCTCTTGGCGAATAACACTCTCAAAGTCTCTCCGTAGAGATCCCCCTCAAACCCGATTATGTACGTCTCCACAGTCATGGCCTCTCCTTGAAACGTAGGGCGTGTGCCGACATTGGTTACAGCCTTGAACATGCGGCCTTCGACACATACATATGATGCATATACACCGCGTTGAGGAAGGGTTATTTCACGGGATACATCAAGGTTAACCGTGGGGTAACCCAGAGTTTTTCCACGACTGTGTCCCCTTACTATCTTTCCCTTAATCGAGAACTGCCTGCCAAGCATTTCAGAAGCAGCCTCCACATCCCCTTTGGCAAGGGCAGTCCGAATCCTTGTGCTGGAGACTACTGTTCCGCCTACTACCACAGGCTTTGAGACTTCAACACCAAAACCGTATTTCTCTCCAAGGTCCTTGAGGCTTTTTGCGTTTCCCTCCGCCTTCCATCCGAATGTGTAGTTAAACCCGACAACTACCCACTTTGCCCTCAGAGAATCTACCAGAATTTCTCGGACAAACTCTTCCGGGGTGGCTCTGGCCATCTCGTCGTCAAACCGGGCTATGACCGTGTTTTCTATGCCTGCATCCTGAATCAAGGCAAGCTTGTCCTCAAGATCAGTAAGGAGTTCCGGTGCAAACTGAGGCCTTATGACCTCCAGAGGGTGCTTATGAAAAGTAAAAACTACACTAGGTACGTTTTCTTGCTTTGCCCGAGATACACACCGCCTTAGAACCTCCCTGTGCCCTAAGTGCACACCGTCAAATGTACCCAGCGCAACTACTGACTTGGGCATGTCGCTAAGATGTATGCCTGAAGCTTCTGGAAATACCCTCACCGATTACCCTCCGTCTCCATAAGGTATCTAAGCAAAAACAGCGATCGGCTGTAAGTAGTCTCGTCCTTCTTTGTTCTCTCTCTTGGCGACGCAAATAACATCTCCTGAAGATGCGACTACGCTTATGAGGTCTCCACCTTCCGCCTGCCCTGCCTCTTCCTCTTTGATTCCCTGAAGTAAGTCTCCTGCCGGATAGCGAGTGCCGTCAGATAGTTTCTTCTTTGCGTCCTGATGATGTTCAGCCAGTGCAACGGTGGGTAGATGGGAAAGTCCCGCTGACATCGGTAGGACTCTGTCAGCAAAGCTCCCATCCTGGGCCGCCTCCTCTATCTCCTCCAACGCGTAGCAGGAACCTATGTCCAAATCACCGACCTTAGTGCGGGACAGCGAACCTATGTGAGCTCCGCACCCAAGGCGTTCGCCGATATCGGCTGCAAGTTGACGTACGTAGGTACCGGAAGAACACTCAACCAAGATTGACACTCTATCACCCAATGTGAGAACCTCGTGTTCAGGCCATGCTTGAATCGACAACCTGTGGATGTAAACTCGCCTCGGCTCCCGCTCTGCTTCCACTCCGGCTCTGGCAAGCTCATAGAGTCTTCGTCCCTTGTGATGAACTGCCGAAACCATGGGAGGGATCTGCCAGATTTCACCCTGAAAATCTGAAAGCGCTTTCAAAAAGCGCTCCTTTGGGATCTCAATTCCTTCAGTTCTTGAAACGACCTGTCCAGACGCGTCCAGCGTATCAGTGGCGATGCCGATAACAACTTCAGCAACATAGGTCTTAGGCAGCGTAACCATGAACTGCATCAAACGAGTTGCCTTGCCGAGCAAGATAACTAACACGCCTGTGGCGTCAGGGTCAAGGGTTCCGGTATGGCCTACTCTTCTCATGCGCAAAGTCTTCCTTATGAAGGCAACAACATCATGGGAGGTCATCCCGCCAGGTTTTAATAAGGGCAATATACCGTTTACAGTCAAGCGTCAGTCACCTGCTAACCCCATTATCTCATAAACCTTCCCGAACACTAACTCCTTTGCTTCACTGATAGACTGACTATCCAGGCTACAGCCGGCTGCCCTTGCGTGACCGCCGCCCCCTAATGTCTCAGCAAGCGCGCCCACGTCAAACTCTCCCTTTGACCTCATGCCAACTCGGATTTTCCCGTCAGCGCTTTCCCTAAAGATAAGAGCAACCTCAACACCTTTGACCATGCGCGCGTAATTTACAAACCCTTCAGTCTGTCCCTCATCAAGGGATAACTCGGACATCCGGTTCCCGTACACCTCCATCCAGGCGATCTTGCCTGTCTTGTCCATCTGCAGAGTATCCAGGACTCGTCCGAGCATCTTAAGGTTCTCTAAGGATCTCGCCTCATAAACCTGCTCTGAAATTACGCTGGGCTCAGCCCCTCTCTCCACCAGCCTGGCAGCAATACGTAGGGTTGTGGGAGTAGTGTTAGAGAATCTAAAAAACCCTGTGTCTGTGGCAATTGCAGTAAACAGGCATATCGCAATACTAGGATCCACACGGACATTTATGGAAATGAGAATCTTGTAAACCTGTTCACCTGTGGCAGCCGATGAGCTGTCCACATAATTGTAAGTGCCGTATCCCTTGTTTGTGGAGTGATGATCAATATTCACAATGGGTATGCCGGGAGAGAGTCTCTCATAGACCCCTTCAATGCGTCCCAAATCCGATGAGTCTAAAACCACCACCACGTCATATTCCGAGGATTGTATGTCGTCAGCAGCAACTATCTGATCCGAACCTGGGATGAACCGCAAGTTTTCAGGGACTCCTCCGGGACAAGTCATTGTCACTCGGCGCCCTTTTTTCTGCAATCCCAAACCCAATCCCAGCATTGATCCGACAGCATCTCCGTCAGGCATTACATGCGTTGCAATGAGAAACCTGTGATATCTCAAGAGAATTCCTGCAATCTCTTGGTGGTTCTCCACTACTCACGGCCTCCCTCGTCCTTTCGGATTTCCTGCAGTAGCTGGAACACCCTGGCTCCATGCTCAATCGAGGTATCATGACGAAACAGGATCTCCGGAGTGTGGCGAAGCCTTATGCGTTTCCCTATTTCACTACGGATAAAGCCTTGGGCGCTTTCAAGCGCTGCCATGGTCTCGGACACCTGAGCTGCATCACCCATTACGCTTACGAATATCTTCACATGCCGCAAATCTCCGGATACTTCCACATCTGTCACAGTGGCAAAACCAAGCCTCGGATCCTTCATTTCCCTTGCCAAGATGTCAGCCACTTCGGAGCGGATCGCTTCAGCAACCCTCTTTGCTCTTAGTCGTGTCACCGGTAACCACCTACCAACCTACACAACGGATTTCTCAACACCGGTTACTTCGAGTTCCGCGTCAGTTTCAATGTCTCTCAGCACTCGGGATAGCATACTCTCCACAACCCTGGCTTCATTGGAAACACATGCTACCCCCAAAGTGCATCTCTGCCATAGGTCACAATTACCCACTTCTGCAACGGCTACGTCGTGTCTTGACCTTATCCTGTCGCAAATACTTCTGACAACACGTCTCTTGTCTTTCAAAGACGTAGCCCATCCTATGAAAATCTCAACCTTGAGAATTCCGACCAGCATCTGCTTGTACCGTCCTAGAGTTCTCTTGGTGTCTCAACTATCTTAAAGGCCTCTATTACATCGCCTTCTCTGATATCTTGATAACTTGCAATACCGATTCCACACTCATAACCTGATGCAACTTCCCCTGCATCATCCTTGAATCTCTTCAAGGATGCAAGCTTGCCTTCATGTATCACAATGTTATCTCTGACAACTCTGATCATGGCATCTCTCGTAATCTTGCCTTCAGTGACGATACACCCTGCCACCATGCCCACCTTCGGAACCTTGAACGTTTGCAGGACATTGGCTGTCCCCAATTCCACCTCGCGGATCTCAGGTTCGAGCAACCCTTCCATAGCTGCCTTGATATCACCGGTAGCATCATAGATGACTCTGTAAAGACGTATATCAATCTGATCCCGTTCAGCTACTGCCTTAGCATTTCCGTCCGGCCTCACCTGGAATCCGATAATAATGGCATTTGAAGCGGAAGCCAGCATAACGTCACTACCGGTAATCGCGCCTACACCCGAATGAATAACGTTTACTCTTACCTCATCAGTGGATAAAGCCTCCAGGGACTGCTTCAACGCTTCTATAGAGCCTTGGACATCTGCCTTAATAATGAGGTTAAGCTCTTTAATCTCTCCCTCTTTTATCTTACCGAAGAGATCGTCAAGGCTGATGGTTCTTGAGGACTGAATTTCCTCAGCTCGCTTCCTCGCAGAGCGTCTGGATGCAAGTTGCCTGGCCAGCCTATCTTCGGAAACCACATCAAGAACGTCGCCTGCCTGCGGAACTTCAGCAAAACCCAAGATCTCCACAGGCATTGAAGGCCCTGCCTCTTCCACAGGTCCACCCTGGTCATTGCTCATGGCCTTGACTCTTCCTGACACACCCCCTGCGACAATAGCGTCGCCAATCCGCAGTGTTCCCCGTTCGATCAGAACAGCGGCTACAGGACCTTTGCCCTTGTCAAGCTTCGCCTCAATTACCGTTCCCTTGGCAAGCCTGTCTGGGTTGGCCTTAAGCTCTCTCAAGTCAGCGACAAGCAAGACCATTTCCAAGAGATCCTCGATACCTTGGCCTTTGAGAGCGGACACTTCCACTGTGACAGTATCCCCGCCCCAGTCTTCAGATACCAAGCCATAGTCAGTCAGCTGTTGCTTTACTCTTTCGGGCTGTGCATCAGGTCTGTCTATTTTGTTCAAAGCAACGATTATAGGCACATTGGCAGCTTTTGCGTGGTTAATGGCTTCAACAGTCTGAGGCATTACTCCATCGTCCGCTGCTACAACCAGAATCGCAATGTCAGTCACTTGCGCACCGCGTGCCCTCATTGCAGTGAAAGCTTCATGGCCGGGCGTATCAATAAAAGTAATCTTTCTTCCTTTGAGATCAATCTGGTATGCTCCAATATGCTGAGTGATACCGCCGGCTTCCTGAGATGTAACATTAGTCTTTCGAATAGCGTCCAAGAGAGACGTTTTCCCATGGTCTACATGGCCCAAAACAGTCACTACCGGGGGCCTCGGGAGAAGATCCTCTTCCGAGTCAACTCTATCCTCTATACCAAACTCCCTTGCTTCCTTCTTCTCAAGGGGTTCAACTTGAAAGCCTAACTCTTCCGCTACCAAGCTGGCAGCGTCAAATTCCACTTCCTGGTTAATGGTAACCAGTAACCCCATGGCCATAAGGGTCTTAATAATCTCTGAAGGATTAATGCTAAGTCTATCCGCAAGCGCACCTACGGTAATACTTTCCGGAAGAGCAATCAGACTCTTCTTCTGCGCCTGGCCCCGTCGCCTGATAGAAGTATCTCTGATAGGCTCTTTGACAGCCTCTCTGCCACGGCCCTTTCGACTTCGAATAATCGCCTCAGCGCGAGATTCTCTTAGTTTTGCAGCTCCCTTTCCTCCTTTGATGAGTTCGAGTCTCCTCTCATCAGTAGGTTTAGGAGCAATAGGTTTAGGAGCAGTGGGTTTAACTGCAGCCGGCTTACGGCTTACAGGTGCCCTGTGCGGTCTCTCCGGCTCTCGCTCGGGTTTCCTCTCTCTTGTCGCCCTTTCCGGACGGGTATCCGGAAGCTCCGGCGTGGTAACAACTGCTTGCGTGGACACTGGCTTATCTACCTTCTCTCGAGATTTACGTTTTGGCTCTTGCGATACAACCGGCTCTTTTGCCTTAATTTCCCGGACGGGCTCGACTTCCTTTTGAGGCGCCCGACTCACGAGAGCAGTGTCTTCCACTTCAACCGGTTGCTTAGGTTCCTCGGGAGTCGCTTGAGTTTTGGGTTCAGGCGAAGTAGTAACGCTGACCTCAGGCGGTACAGGGGTTACTGTTTCCACTGCTTCAGCCTTGATTTCAAGCGTGGTTACGTCTACAGCGGGAGTTGATGAGTTGACAGCTGTCACAATCTCAAGGCCGGCTTCTTCCTGGGCTTCCAGCTTCTTAGCCTCGCGGGCAGACAAATCTGCCTGCTTTGCCCGAGCAGCCCGTGATCTTGCTATTGCGTCAGCTTGAGGCTTTCCCTTCCCTGGCGCTTTCCGCGGAGGTATTGTCGGCGCAATCTGGGTAGGCCATTGTCGTGGCCTCTGTCCGCGTCCGCGTCTGGCGTCACCGGCCCCGGCCCCCGAACGTGGCACAGGCTTACGGCCTCCGTTCCTCGCAAGTCTTGCGCTATCCGAACCTGCGACGGAACCCTTTCGTGCACCCGTTGGAGCCCCTGCCCTCGCACCCGGCATCTGGCTTCGCATCCTCTTGAAATCAGCGCTCGCCGTGAGATGTTTCGCTCCTCGAAGAACCCCCGGAGCGCTTCGAGGCTTTACCTTTCTCTCAGGCTGCTTGGGCCTTTGAGCTTCCTCTTCCGGCAAAGGTAATTCCTCCACCTCTTCGGAAACGGTTTTATCAACAGCCTCCTCAGGCGTCTTGCCTTGTTTCTCAGCAAACTTATTCTTAATGAACCTAACAACATTATCATCCAGGGCGCTCATGTGATTCTTGTCTCGCACACCCGACTCTGCAAGCAAGTCTAAAATATCCCTGCTTGACTTTCCGAGTTCACGTGCTAGTTCATATACCCTGGTCTTTTTTGCCATATACCCACCACCTTTGAGACTTCCTCCCCGGAGCGGGCCGGCTTAAGGCCTCTCGTGCCGTACCAATGACTCCGCCAGCTTTTCTATTACCGCATCAGGTACTGTGACTCCGAGAGCTTTATCCAGGCGCTTGCCTTTTGCAGCCAAATCAAGGCACTCCCTGCTTGGGCAAACGTATGCGCCCCGCCCGGCCAACTTGCCTGTAGGGTCTATCTCAACAGCTCCTTCAGGAGTACGCGTAATTCTAACAAGATCCCATTTTGACTTGACTTCCCTACATCCGACGCAGGTGCGTTGCGGACTCTTCTTTACCTTGGGTCGAGGTCGTCCCTTCGCCATTTACGAGTCACTCGCCTTCGCCATGGCCTAGAGGTCGGTTTCTTCATTCCAGTCGTCGTCCGTCTCGTAGGCCTCTTGCTTCCGCTTCTTAGGGCTTCTCCGTTTTACCACACTGTCATCCTGTTCTTCAGTTGCGCCCTTTTTCTTCAGATCCTTCTTCTTTCTCCGCTTAGTTTCCTGCGGCTCCGCCTCAGGTGTCTCCTGCGGCTCCGGTTGGACCTCATCTTCACCTGTTGGGATCTCTTCTTCGGTGACCTCTTCTTTGGCGACCTCTTCTTTATCTGTTGTCAACGCTTCTTCGGCACCTACTGTGAAATCTTCTTCAGTATGTGTTGTGAACTCTTCTTCGGTGTCTATAGTAAACCCTTCATCAGTGGCGTCTTCAGTATCCTCTTCAGTGGCCTCTTCGCCGGATTCATCTATGATGTCTCCGTCTTCTTGCAGATACGCACCGACTTCGTCGCCTTCATCATCTTGAGCGGTCATGTCAATAGGCTCTTGGTCGAGCTCTTGCTCTGAGTCAACTCCGGCCTGCGCCTCTAATTCCGCCAGCCTCTCTTGTTCTTCCTCGAGAGCACGCACTTGAGAGTCGCTCTTTATATCCACTTTCCAGCCGGTTAGCTTGGCAGCTAAGCGTGCGTTCTGGCCTTCCTTGCCAATTGCCAGGGACAACTGATTATCAGGAACAATAGCTCTTGCTATGTGACTATCCTCGTCTACCCTGGTAAGGATAACTCTTGCCGGACTCAGGGCGTTGGAAACGTATATCCCCGGGTCGTTATGCCACTGAATAACATCGACCTTTTCACCTTTCAGCTCAGCGACAATCCTTTGGATCCTCATACCGCGCGGACCCACACAAGCACCGACCGCATCGACATTCGGATCATAGGAAAGCACTGACACCTTGGATCGGTTCCCTGCTTCCCTGGCAATGCCTTTGATCTCTACAAGTCCTTCATGTATCTCAGGCACCTCGAGCTCCAAAAGTCTCTTCAGGAGCGACGGATGACTGCGCGACACTATGACCTGAGGGCCTCGAGGAGTCTTACGTGCTTCGAGGATGTACACCTTCAGCCTGTCTCCGTAAGAGTAAGGCTCTCGATATACTTGTTCGGAAAGGGGCATGACAGCTTCCACTCTACCTAGATCCACTATCACGTTCCGGTCATCGCGCCGCTGCACAATACCGGTAACGACCTCGCCCTCTCTATTGCTGAACTCCTCATAGATTATCCCCCGCTCCGCCTCACGGATCTTCTGGACAACAACCTGTTTAGCGGTTTGAGCGGCGATTCTTCCGAACTCACTGGGGGTAATCTCCACCTCGAACACATCACCCGCCTGATGCTCGGGATTGACTTTCCGAGCCTCGTCCAATGATATCTCGAGTCTTGGATCAGAAGGCTCTTCCACTACAGATTTATATGCGAAGACGGATATTTGTCCTGTCTCCGAATGAATTTGCACTTTGACGTTTTGGGAAGTCCCATAGTTTCTCTTGAATGCTGAGACAAGGGCAGCCTCCAGCGCCTCGATCACAGCGTCTTTGGGAATTCCTCGTTCTTTTTCAAGCTGTTTGAGCGCCTGGACAACCTCGAAATTCATCCTAACCCTCCTCGTCCCCAGGCGAATTATCACTGATTCCGACTATGTCTCCGCCTAGCTCCTAGATTTCCACAACCAGTCTGGCTTGACTCACTCTGCTCATGGGAATATCCACAGTCTCCCCGTGGATCTCCAGCTGAATAGTATCGTCCACCAGCCCGAGCAGTTTACCTTCCAGTGATTTCATGCCGTTTATCGGCACGTAGGTATTCACAAGTACTTTTCGACCACGAAACCTAACGTAGTCTGATTCTTTACGAAGGGGTTTTTCCCCGGAGGATGACACCTCCAAGACGTAGCTCTGGGGAATGGGATCGAGATCATCCAGCTTTTTCCCTAACGTCTCATTGATGTACGTGCAATCATCCATGGAGACCCCATCGGGACAATGAATGTAAACCCTGAGAAACCAGTGTCCACCTTCTTTATCGAACATGACATCTACGACTTCGATGTGTGTGCCTTCTACTATCTCATCAAGCATCGCGCTTACAAGGTCTTCCACTTCTTTCGGCCTCACTGCATCTTCCTCCCTACACGCCAGGCAGCAACTTGAAGCTACAACTTACTCGGCATATACTCCCTAGCCACTATCCATGGGTCGCTATCCATGGGCCATTATCCATGGCTAAGGCGGTTGACGACATATGACGCAAATCCATTGCACAACATGAAAGAGTGGGTTCCCCCACTCTCTACCTACGACTCCTGCAGCGACGATAACTAGAAGGCTCTACGTCCAAAGTATAACATATGCATATACTTGTTGCAACAATTCCCGACACTGCGTAAGACATAGCATTCACATAGTCTTCCCATAGCCTGCCCGGAAGCAATCTATCGCACACAAACTGCACGCAACAATAATCGGCAAGAAACTCCAGAAGACATCATACCATTGTTGTGAGGGCTATTCTATTTGAAGGCAGTGGTGTCATGGATCCTCATGAGAATCCGGTACTTCTCATGTCATACCTTCGTGTGATCGGAGCAGGAGTTGAAATAGCAGCTGCCATCCTTATGCTGAGAATAAACACAATTGAGGCAGCTCTCAGAATCAACGCAGTCTTGGGACTCCTGGGCCCCGTTGTGTTGATAGCCGTTAGCGCCCTGGGTTTATGGGGTCTTGTCGAGCGTGTCTCCCTCGCCAAACTCGTGATAATATTATGTGGCTCCGTCCTTATAATAATCGGGACTAGATAAGGAGCGCGAACTCAAAGAGTCCGCGAACTCGGAGTATTCGCCAACTCGGAGTATTCTCTAGCTCAGAGCATTCCCTCTCTGAGATGGCAGAGTGTCTGTCACCTATTGTTACCAACAAGCGAAAAGGCGCATCTTCGCAGGGAGGGTGGTCGAATTTCTTACACCTGAATGCCGATCCGTGCTCGAAAATAGGACACGCTCTTGACAAGAGCAGTTAGGGTGTCCGGTTTTCGATCATGGATTCCGAAAACCTGTTCGAAAATAGCACACGGTTCGCCGAACCTGTGTTCGAAT
>DUVA01000126.1 GCA_012841305.1 Bacillota bacterium
GGCAACTGACGTCAAAGTGAGTACCGGTGTGGGGAAAACGGATCTAACTTTGCCTGCAACAGGACATTCCAGGGTCACGCTGTCAGGAGGTATCGGTGAAACCATTATTCATATTCCGAGAGGTGTCGCAGCGCGAATCCGAACGACAACCGGAATAGGATCTGTTCAGGTATTCGGAAACTATACCCGCGTCAATAATGAATACATCTCCCCTGACTTCAATACTGCTGAAAACCGGGTCGACCTTGAGGTAAAAGGCGGAATCGGGAGTATACGGATCCAAGGATAGTCAGGATTCTCCCCCGCATTTTCCTTGTCGTTGCCGGCTCATGGGCAGTCCCAAACCTAGCAACTGTAACAGCCTCAACCCACTCAACTTGAAGCAGGCTCTCCACAACAAGCGGCGCCATTGCGGGTCGGGTCCCACACGGGGACGACCGTTGATGGCGCCAAAAGGTGCGAAACTCTGCCTGATGAGAAGACAAAAAGCGGATGCTAATCGGTAAACGCGTTGATCACCCGTTCGCTCCTGAGGAGATTCTCAATAATGAAACCATAGACTAATGTCATAGGGATTTCTTTCAGAAATATCATCCACCATACAGCTGCAGGAAACTTCAAGAAAACAACATTCATCCAATAACCCAAGGTCGGCCATAGTATGAGAAAAGACACTATCGGGGCGAATAGCATTCTTAATCTGGATGACACAATCCCGCAGAGAAGTAAGTAAAAATCATACCAAAGCAAAGGCGAAAAAGGGTGGCCAAACTGTGGTATCGTCACAAGCGAACCTAGAATACCCGCAATGAATCCAGGTATCGGACCGTAGATCCCAGCTATGACAAGAAGCGGTAATGTGGTCAAGTCAAGCTTTGCCTGTGGCCCGATGGGGATCATGATGAGTCCTAGCACGTTTCCGAATGCAGACATGGCTGCTATAGCCAATAATGCCTTTGGTTCTTGTAAACAACTAATACCCCAAAAATCCTTACGATGAAGCCTAAGATTTTCACCGCCCACAAAAGGTCCCTCCCTTAACAAAGATTTTATGACCAAATGTTCAGCAGTTTTGTGGTAAATCCCAAGACAAGCAAGACAATGGAATAGACTACTACACACCAGTCCCTGGTTATGAGTTTAGGCTGCCAAATGGATGTCCTCTTTCTGGATTCAAAATCAAGACCTTTTGCCACGAAGGCTAAACTCATGTCATCTGTCAGATTTGCAAGCAATATGAAAATGGGTTTTATTGTTCGCTGAACTGCTGTCAGCTTCTGCCGGAACGTGCCCTTATCCATTTCAAAACCACGGGCACGCTGCGAGTCCATGGTGATTTCAAGGCCTTCTGCCACCAGAGGTATAAGTCTCCAGGTTACCCCTATCAAGAAGGCGATTCGGTAGGGTACGCCCCAGCACTCCAGGCTCTTCACTATATGTGACATTCTCGTCGATGACGTTAGGACGATTATGGCAATGAAAATCGTAAGTACTCTGGCAGTGACTGTAGCACCATATAGCACGGCCCCACTTGTAATCGAGAAAGTGGCGCCAAACAACCTGATTGAAAAGAGGGGTATCCCGCCTACGAAACTAGCAAACAGAATATTGAGCAAGCCCAAGAACACAACGAGAAACATGAGCGTCTTGCTATGCTGCACCAACTGATTGATAATGGGATACCCCAAAATTGCGCTGAGAACTATCGTCTGCAGAAGCAGCAAAAACGCAGGGATCGGTGACGTGAAAGACACGGATAGAATTATTGTCACCACAACCCAGATGATCTTTGCCCGGGGATCCAATTTCCACATTGGCGCGTCAAGTTCTACGTAGGATACTAAGTTCCGCGCCGATGCCGTTACGTTCGACATTGCAACCTCCCCAATACCTGTGTAACCAAGTCCGAAGTCGTTAAGCAAGGGCGAAATCCATGGCTCTTCTCAAGAGCGCGGGACAACCTCAATACCGCCGGGAGTTCTATGTGTGATGATTGAATTAACTCGTCATTAGTAAACAGACTGCTGACATCGCCGTCATGGCAAAGCCTTCCCCCAACCAAAACCATAACCCGGGATGCATAATCTACAACGAGATTCATGTCATGCGTAATCATGAAGATAGTCTTGCCGGCAGCATTAAGCCTCTTGATTATGGCCATAAGAGGCTCCAAATGACTCCAAGTCTGGCCCGTGGTGGGTTCATCCAGGACAAGAACATCTGTCTTCATGGCAAGCACGCTTGCTACTGCAGCACGCTTTTTCTCCCCGACGCTCAGACCTTCCGGTGCGCGAGTTCTAAGGTGTTGTAAGCCACAGAATTCCAACACCTCATTAGCCCGATCTTCGATCTCTTCCTGTGGAAGGCCCATGTTTTTGAGGGCAAAAACAACCTCTTCCCAAACTGTATCTTCAAAAAGCTGATGATCGGGATTCTGGAATAGAAACCCGATTCTGTGGCTGATCTCAGCTACAGTAAGACCGGAGATGTCCTGTCCTTCCATGAGAATACGTCCGCCGGACGGTCTATGAATCCCAATTAACAGCCTGGCAAGTGTGGTCTTACCTGCACCGTTTGGCCCGACGAGGGCAATAAACTCCCCCGGAGTAACTGCAAAACTTACATTGTGTAATGTGTTCTCCGTTTTCCCGGGATATCGAAATTCTACATCTCTTACTTCCAGAAGAGGTCCTGTTGTCATAGGCAAAACTCTCCTACAGTGACGTACTGCCATTAAGCAGACGGCAAATTGCGGTTATTCCTTCATCTACTGTAGTAGGCAGGCCGATTGAATGTCCGGACTGTTCCAATGCTGCGGCAATTTCAGAGACAGCCGGTGGACGTAACCCGATGTCTGTTGTAAGGTTCGGATCAGAGAATACGCATCTCGCCGTGCTATCGAGAATTAGGCGGCCTTCCTTAAAGGCAAGCACGCGAAAGTCCGTCCCGATAGACTCTAGGATCGCCTCTATCTTGTGATCTATCATTACAATCGTTGTCCCCAAAGTGTCACGAACCTGCCTGAGCACTCTATACATCTTCTCAGAACTCGATGGATCCAAGTTAGCGGTAGGCTCGTCCAGAAGTATGACTTGTGGCTTTGCTACAACAACAGAAGCCAACGCCAATAGCTGCTTTTGTCCTCCGGACAGCGCATAGATAGGCGCGAATCTGTACCGCGTCAGGCCAATTAGGTCAAGGCCCCAAGCAACTCTCTGCTCTATCTCACTGGGAGGCAGAGCAACGTTTTCTAAACCCAAGGCAAGTTCTTCTTCAACCGACGTGGTGAAGAACTGGGTTTCGGGATTCTGGAACACCAGCGCAACATCGCGTGTGATAGTTGAAATCGGTGTTGCTTGCGTGTCCATATCCCCCACTGTCACAGTTCCCTGGAAGTCACCTTTTATGAACCCTGGAATGAGTCCATTCAAGCAATACAAGAAGGTTGACTTGCCTGACCCACCGGGACCCACAACCAGGGCTAACTCCCCCTGAGCTATGTGTGTATTTACATCCCTAACTGCCCACTCTTCGCTATGCTTGTATTTGAAGGAGAGACCATGCACTGCTATTTCCATTAGCCTATCCCTTATCCCCCTATCAGCGGTTCCGGCAAGACAAGTAATTCATCGCAATCTGACACCTGGGTGTCCGGGCTTGCGTGGGCGCCGTTGACCATGACGACATACTGAAAAGAATGAAGACTATCTGTAATCAGTTGCGTGCCAAAATAGTCATCTGCAGCCCTTAGAACGTCTTTCACTGTACATGGCGGAGATAGCGCCGAAATGACCAGCTCTCCGCAACGAGCAGATATGGCACCACTGCTATCTGCATATATCTCCATATGCACTCGGATTCCGGCGGAACTCATGCCTGTTCCATCCTGAGCTTATGAAGCAAATCAGGTTTTGGCCTGCCTGCATCATCCCAGCCCCTTACAGAGTAATACTCCGGAAGCATCTTATCAAGTTGGGACAGATGGCCTGCAGCTTCGCCGCTTTCCTTAGGCTGAGTCAGAATTCGTTTAGGTAGTATATCATCCTCACTACTTATACCACACTGCACATTGAATAGCCTCTTGGCATTGAAAGTCCGTTCCCCTATCTCCATAAACTCATCCTGATCAAGGGACCAACCGGTGACCAGGTTTGTCCATCGTACCAGAGTGGGAACTTTCACTCCTCCGAAGATCAGGTATTTACAGAGAGACAGCGAATCGAACATGGACATCAAATTCTGCATATCGAAGACGAGTTTTGCCTTACCTTCCGCTGAGAAGCGGTCAAGGGGTTGCTCATACCCAAGGGATGGCATTGTAGCCCTGTTTTCAAATATGCCTGACCATGCTTGAAGATGGCATGCGCCTCGGTTAGATGTTGCATAACCCAGACCGACACTTTGGTAAGCTCTGGGATCATGCGCCGGTAGTTCCATTCCCTTCACATGAATCGCGAATTCCTCGGTCTCTTCGCCCAATTCCTTCGAAGCAACCTTAACCCCCTTGCCAAGCAACTCGCCTATTCCCTTCTTAAACGTTATCATCTCAATGAGCTCAATCATGGAATCGGCATTACCCCAACTCAAATCGAGGCCTGAATCTTGCAGGTAGCCGTGTTCGTATGCTTCCCTGGCGAAAGCAATGACGCCTCCCACGGACATTACGTCGATGCCGTATTGGTTACATAGGTCATTTGCCTTACATATCGCTGCAAGGTCATCCACTTCAGACAATGCCCCTAACAGCGCAACGCCCTCATATTCAGGACCTGCTCCACTCACTCCGGCGTACGGGCCTTCGGTGATTTCAATGTCCCTTCCGCATCCGATTACACAGCGAGCGCAAAACGTAGGCTTTTTCAGAAACAGCCGTGACAACTCCATGCCTGAAATTGCCTTCGCGCCTTCCTGCCAGCGTCCGCCCTTCCAGTTCTTTGACGGCATGTCTCCGGAAGCCTCAAGAGGCACAGTTCCTGATGATGTGCCATATTCCCGAAGTCCCGAACCGTCTCGCGCTACCATGCGCGCCAACTCCCGTACAGACTCTCTTAGCTCTTCTGGATGAGAAATTGGGGGAGCAATGTTTCCCCTTACTGCCACAGCTTTTAGCATCTTTGAGCCCATTACAGCTCCAAGCCCGCCTCTACCTGCTGCGCGAGCCTCTCTTCCATCGCTGATTATGCATGCCAGAGGCACCAGATTCTCACCCGCAGGACCTATACATGAAGTCACAAAGTCCTTTCCATGTCTCTTGGTGATGTAATCTGAGGTCTCGTAAGTGCCTAAGCCCCACAACTGAGAAGCGTCCACGAGTTTCGCGCTACCGTTATCTATCAGTAGGTACACAGGTTCTTCAGATCGGCCTATGAAGATTACACCGTCGAAACCTGCATGTTTTAATGTGCTGCCCCACTTCCCGCCGGAACTTGCTTCTCCCCATATACCTGTAAGCGGAGATTTCGCAACTACAGAATGCCGGCCTGAACACAGAACCGGTGTTCCGGTGAGAGGCCCTGTGAGAAACATCAAAGGCATATGAGGCGCATAGGGGTCATCTTTGGGTGATGCGAATTTCCCGAACAGATAGGCGCCTAGCCCGCAACCGCCAAGATATCGCCTGAGGACATCTTCAGGCAATTCCATGGGTTCTATACAACCTGATGAAAGATCAACCTTAAGGAGCTTTCCAGCATAACCACCTAGCATAATACACTCCCCCAAGCGGCAAACAACCTTATTCCTCTGCTTACTCCGACTTCCGAGTAATAATACCTAAGCCAACAATTGTTATTATGATACCTACAATCATCACTACATTTAGGTATTCCTTGAAAAGAATCCAAGCGAATATGGCAGCAAGCACAGGGTAACTCGACTTAATTATGTTAGCTTTAGCAACGGGTATCACATTCAAGGCATTCATGAACATCGTAACTGCAATAACCCCGGAGAAAACACCGCTTCCTGCAAATGCAGCTGCGGACTTCATAGGCATGTTAAACGCAGACATCTGTCCTGTAATCATTAAGTAGACGATAACCGCAAGCCAAGCCATAGGATAGTGAATTGACATCCCGACCCACTTGTTCGTACCATTCACAAGGCCTTTTCTCCACAGGACAGTCCCTAATGACCATCCAAGTCCTGCAATCAACGCCAACGGAATCGCCATTGCCCACTGAGATGAGACAGGCGCCCCCTGCATTTGCCCTAAAGACAATAGCACTAAACCTGCTACAAACACCAGGCTTCCAATGGCGGTCCTTTTATCAAACTGCTCCCCTAGCATAAAGTGAGCGATTATCGCTGCCCACAGCACTTGCGACTGGACAACGGGAACTGCGATAACTACTCCGCCAAGAGACATGGCAACATAGAACATGACTGTTCCGAAAGCGTCCATGATCGGCC
>DUVA01000127.1 GCA_012841305.1 Bacillota bacterium
GTCCCTAAGGTTTCCCGATTGGCGCACAGGTGGATTCATTCCCAGAATCCTGGCATCTGTTCTGGATATCTCAACCTGAGTAAAACTGCGTAAAGGCCCTAGGACTCTGACATTCTCTATCGCCCTCAGCCTCGGACCCACCAAGGTGACCCTCTCTTCTGCAGCGAACTCCCTGGGTTGCGGCAAATCCCGGATCGGGTTAAGTTTTGCGCCTGGACCGAAAAGAGCAAAGAGGTGCTCCTCGCATAGATGAATATGGCGAGCAGACACCCCTACCGGGATGTTGCGGGAAGTCCGAATAGTATCTACATTAGAAGTTCTTACAGAAGCCGATTGCGCAGAATCAGTGTTCCCGCCCAGTTGACGCATGACTTCCTTAGTTATTCTCTCTACCAAATCATGATCTACCATTTTGACACCTTCCCGGACTATTAGTGATAGCAGCTAAGACCATCGGTTCCCGCGTCCCGCCAGCATGCCGCTCCCAAGCAATTTCGCCATTTGGCTCTCGAGAGTCTTGCGAATCGTTATGTAATGGTACTTGTCCACTTCATCAACAGGTTGGCGTAACGGGCCTGTGGCAAACCCGCGGCTTTCAAGGGCGAGCTTGTATCCTGCAGGGAATTGGAGAGAGGCCATCGTCCTGAGAACAGGCAAGATGGAACGCTGAAGCTTCAGCGCTTCATCCTTATTCCCTGCTTGGAACTGCTGATAGATGCCGACTATGATTTCAGGCAAAATGCCGGAGACTCCTGAAACACAGCCTCGTGCTCCCACACAAAGAGCCGGGTAAAGCAAGTCATCCCATCCGGTCATAACCGCGAAATCCGTCCTGCCAGCTTCCTCCGCCAAGTCTATGCAGTGAAGTATTTGCTTCATATCACCACTGGAATCTTTCAGGGCAACGATATTCCTGATTTTGATCAATTCCTTAAAGGTATCAGTTGACACAGGGGTTGTCGTCGAGGGGATGTTATAGATAACCACACCGATGTTGATGGCAGAGGCTATTTTCTGGTAATGTTTGAGCACTAAGCCTTGTGATACAGGAGAATAGTAAGGAGGCATCACAACAACTGCTTGGCAGCCCATCTTCTCAGCAGCCTTTGCTCGCGCTACTGCGATATCTGTTGATGCAGCGCTGACTCCCGGGAACACCGGAACTCGGCCTGCCGCTTGCTCAAGTACAACTGCAGTCAGTCTCTCAGCCTCTTCTCTGGACAAATGAATGAATTCTCCAATGGAGCTTACAGGAAACAATCCATTTATTCCGCGATTGATCAGAAATTCTACCCAATCCCGAACTACTTCCTCATTGACTTTCCCCTCTTTAGTAAAAGGCGTTATCATTGCTGAGTTTACTCCGCTAGGCACAAACATCATGACACTTCCTGTTCTGTTATGAAATTTGCTCAGAAAAGCACTTTATCCTAAACACTCTAGCCTAGGCTGGAATACATGAGACTGATTTTGTCGGCATATTCAACAACCAGCGGCACATACTCTTCAACCCTTGCGTCACTCATTCTGCTTACCGGTCCGGAAATACTTATAGCTGCAATTACTTCCTTGTTGCAGTCGCAAATCGGTGCTGCTATGCATCGCACTTCCTCAAGACTCTCCATGTTATCCAGGGCATACCCCAGCCGGCCGATTTGCCTTAACTCTCTCAACAACTCCTCTTTGCCGGTGATTGTATAAGGAGTTTGCTTTGTCATTTGCTTCTTAGCAAAGAAATCATCGAGTTCATCCTTATCCAATGAACACAGTATGGCCTTGCCTATAGCCGTAGAATATGAAGGTAAAGTAGCCCCAATGTAGCTTCTTAGAGATACAGGTAAAGGGCTGTCCACTTTTTCTATATAGAGAACATCATAGGTATCTTCAAGCATTATCCCTAATTGGCAGGTTTCTTTAGTGATACTCACCAATCTCTCCATATAAGGTTTTGCGATTGACTGCAAGTTATCGTCTTTTGACATGAATCCTTGCGTTAGCTTGATTATTTTGTTGGTAAAGCCATAGAATCCTGATGAATCCTTCTTTACATAGCCCATCATTACCATTGTGTTCAGTATGTTTGAAGTAGTGCTTATAGGGATGCTTAGTGTTTTGCTTATGTCAGTCAGAGAAACCTTCTGCTGGACCAAAAGCTCCATAATCTGAAATGCCCGTTTCACACTAGGCGAGTAACTCTTGTAACCGGCGCCTTTTTCACCCTTACTCTTTCTTCCCATTTATGTCATCCTTATCTTACTTTTTTCGTCAGGCATTGCTTACATTATCCATTATGCTGAAATGGTTTTGTCATGTTGAAGCATTCGACGCGGATTTTGATTATCCTTCTCATAATGAAATCTTTAATGTCACTGATTATCGTCAGGGTATAATCGTTGGGAAATCTCTCAAGTTCACCTGTATGTGAATGCCAATAACATAAAAAGCGCGGTGGCCGGCAGCCCAGCCGCACCGCGCTTTATCCTCATAACACTATATAAGAGCTGCTATCTCTGTCGTTACTTTTGCCGTATATTCCTTGTCACTGTTCATACCGTATGTTTCTTTGAGCTCCGGTCAATGTCAGAACCGTCCCGAATTCACCTTCCCTCCAGTCCGAGAGCTTTCAGGTGATTCCCAATGTGTTCCCTGAGGAATTCACTGTACAGCGTCTCATTCTCATAGAGGCATCTATAGATCCTGTCACGAAAACGATAAGCTCCTGACTCATCCTTTTCCTGGAGGATCAAGCCATAGGTAATGTGAATTAGCTGTCTGGCATCGTCCTGATTCATTAATCCGTCGAGTTCATCATCTCTCAGGGTAAGCACATCAGGGATTCTACTTATGTCCAAGGTAACATGATAGTAACGCCTGGCCTCAGCGAGATGTTCCAGGGCAAACATATGTAACTCGCGGTAA
>DUVA01000128.1 GCA_012841305.1 Bacillota bacterium
AACCCACCCTCACCCAAGATCTCAACTGACTCTGGCCCTGTAAGCCAGATAAAGGTTTCAAATGCCGGCTTCTCAGCTTCTAACAACTCCGAACCCGCGCACTCGATTCTTTCTCATACCAAGTCTTTTTTTCTTGTTCGCTAGCAACAGATTTCTATATGCTCTTATCTTACCACACACCTTTACGGGAGCAGTTCACTGTGTGCGATTACCAAAAGAAATCTCAGCCACGTGCTACTCCAAAGCAGAACCTCTTTGGATCCGTCTTCTCCTCCCAGGAACGGAAGTGGCCATGATGAAAGGGACATAAATGGCCACGAAAACCCTCCACCCGTATTAAATAGTGTAAGTGGCTTAGGTAAACAGAGTAGGGAAACCACTGGTGTGGCTTCCCCCTTAAAAACCGGACGTACTATTAAGGCGCACGGCTTACTAACGTGACTAGATTCCTATATAGCCCCCTAATACACTTGCAAGAAATCCTTGTGGTCTTTCCGTTCCAGTTTGCTTCAGACGGTCCCTCACCAGACCGTCCCAGACTGGGCTTCCGGGGCTACACTGCCGCTCCTAGGGAAGGACTATCACATCCGAGAATACAGCCTTCGGGACTCCCGGCCCGCCTTTTCTGCCATATCGTGACCATCGTCCTTAAAAGCTGCTTTGCTACTCTGAAGCAGCCAACGTGACTGCTCGTCGCACGCGATAAATTCGGGACGCAACAATCATGGGATTGGGTCCTTTTGTAGATTCAGGATTCCTTCCCGATAGACGCAAGGATTCCCCCGTCCACATACAGAACCTGCCCGTTAACAAAATCTGAAGCGGCCGACGCTAGGAATACCGCGGGTCCAACTAGGTCTTTAGTAGTTCCCCATCGTCCGGCTGGAGTTTTAGCTACTATAAACGATTCGAAAGGATGCCTGGTACCGTCGGGCTGCAGCTCACGCAGAGGCGCTGTTTGGCTTGTGGCTATGTAGCCGGGCCCCAGGCCGTTGCACTGGATATTAGACGCCCCGTACTCGACGCATATATTGCGGGTGAGCATCTTAAGGCCACCTTTTGCCGCCGCGTAGGCTGAAACGGTTTCCCGGCCGAGCTCGCTCATAATGCTGCAGATGTTAATAATCTTACCGTGCCCTTTGTGTATCATATCCGGTATCACCGCTTTGGAGACTATAAAAGGAGCAATTAGGTCGACATCAATTACTTTCCGGAACTCCTCCACGCTCATCTCACACATGGGGATACGACTGATGATTGCGGCGTTGTTGACGAGTATGTCCACGGCACCGACGGTTTTCCTGATTTCCTTGACCATCTCTATTACAGCCGTTTCGTCGGTGACGTCGCAAACATAGCCGTGGGCCTCTATGCCGCGGACTCTATATTCCGCGTGGCCTTTTTCCATGTTCTCGCGGTTAGAGCTGTTGAAACATATTATAGCCCCGGCTTCCGATAACCCACGGGCAATGGCAAAGCCTATGCCGTGCGCCCCACCAGTAACCAGTGCCACCTTTCCCTTTAGGGAGAACATATCCATGCTATCCACCTCGTATACAGGTTGTACGGCTTCATTCCTGCAGGCCTATGAGCACCATGATCTCGTCTCCCGTGTTGTAGAAGCAGTGGCGCTCATTCGGTCCGATATACACAAGGTCTCCTGCCTTGATTGGTAGAACCTCGGTGTCGCTTACCCTAAGCTCGCCCAGGCCCTTAAGGACATAGGTAATATGAATGCCTAGGTGTAAATGATCCTTAGTGTTTCCACCCGGCATAACGTCGTTGCATGTTACACCGTAGGTATATCCGTCTTTCTTATCCAACACCTGACGGTATACCAAACCCTTAGAACCGCTTTCTTCGGTTACTACGCCCTTGATGCTCGTACAATTCACTATTCTTGGCATTATTATCGTTACCTCCTTACTTCTTGCTGTTTTTTCTCATCTTTCAATCTTGCTATCAGTGCCTTTATGATGCCACCGTTTTCTATTATCTCTATAAGGGTTTTGCTAAGCTCCTCAATATCTACTGTCATACCTTTGTCGATGTTGGTGAATTTCCAGTTTCCCATGTCAATCGTCACCGTGTCGCCCTCGGAAGCAAGCATGCTTACTCCGGGCAACTCTACTGCAGGAAACCCAATGGCAACTGAATTCCGTAGAAAAAGCCTCGCTATGGAGTCAGCCACTACTATGTCGAAGCCTAGGTATTTTATAACAGCATTCGCCTGCTCACGGTGGGAGCCGAAGCCAAAATTACGTCCTGCTACCATTATGGAACCCGGCTCAACGGTCTTATAGAAATCGGGCCGGAGCTCCTCGAAGGCGTGCAGCTTAACGTGATCGAGCTCGTTATCGTCGGGACGTCCGAAAGATATGGTCTTTCCTGGCGCTATGATGTCGGTATCAATATTGTCGCCGAATTTGTAAACCTTTCCGGTAAATATCTTTTTCATGTTCAGAAGCCCTCCCTTATATCCACGATTTTGCCCTCAATGGCAGCGGCCGTGACAACCTTGGGATTTGCGAGATAGACGTTGCAGTTTATACCGCCTAGCCTGCCCATGTGGTTGCGCGTAGTACAAGTGATGGCGTTCTCGTTTTCACCTAGGCACCCCTGCATGCCGAGACAGAGGTGGCAACCGGGAGATAAGATCTGTATCCCGGATCCTATCATAGTATCCAGCAAACCTTCCGCCATGGCGTCGCGGTAGACGCGCCAGGAGGCAGGCTGCACTAAGAAACGGGTGTTCTTGTGTACCTTTCTCCCCTTAACCATGTTCGCGACCACACGCAGGTCCTCAAGGCGGCCGTTGGCACAGGACCCCACTTGGGCCTGGTGAATAGGGGTGCCCCTTACCGCGTCCAGGGTACCGATATTTTCAAAACTATGCGGCTTGGCAACAAGCGGTTCTATCTCGTCAAGGTTTATCTCTATGGTCTTTTCATATATGGCATCAGCGTCTGCTCTTATGGGTTTCGCCGCCGCGTCCAACTGTTTACACAGGGCTATACGTTGGTTAAGAAACTCTTCCGTCTTGTCATCATACTCAAAAATCCCAAATTTCCCACCAAGCTCTACCGTGTGCACAGCCATCGTCATACGGTTGGAAAGGGACATATTCCTTGCTCCCGAGCCAGTGAATTCCAGCGACTTATATAGTCCCACGCTGGCGGTGTGCTGCTGCGCAAGGTAAAACATAACGTCCTTCGGGTCTGCGATTTCCGAAAGCTTTCCGGTAAGGACAATTTTAATAGATTCTGGAACCTTGAACCACAGCTCCCCGAAGGTTAGAGCATAAGCCAACTCATGCTCACCCATTCCTGTACTGACACTGTTAAGGGCACCCCACGCACAAGAGTGGGAATCTGTTCCAAGTGCAAGCTCCCCGGGATGAGCGTAGTCCTCCATAACTACCTGGTGTATGACCGCGCATATGGAGTCCTGAAAATATCTTAGGCCGTATTGTTTGGCGACCTTTCGCATGAGCTGCTGGCGGACAGCCTGGGCCTCGTTCAGCGGCGGCTGGAAGTGCTCCAGCACAACGTGAAACCTATTCTTGTCGTAAATATGTGGGAGACCACCCTTCAGTCCACCTTGGACAGCCGCCGCATGGATACGGTAGAATTCCTCGTCTGCTACGACGCGATCTATCCTTGCGTCTACATACTGCCCTGGATGCACCTCTTTAAGCCCAGCATTGCGCGCCAATGCTTTCTCGGCAATTGTCATTCCCATTTTGGTTTTCTCCTCTTTCTTATAGATTTGATAACCGGGCTCCGGCTTTTCTTAGGTCAGGAGGGGGCCTGGGCGGAAGTCGGCTCCTCGAGCGATTTCCCAGCACCCATTCTCTTTGCCAGTATGAAGTGGAGACTAAGTAAAACGCCGCCTACCGAAAAGCCAATCAAATCGCTTAAAGTGCCAGGATATATCATCATGCAACCTGCGACCAGGAACAAAGCCCGTTCGACAGCGCTTATCTGGGTCTTGAAAAAACCTATTACGGAGACTGACATAAAGAATATTCCTATTAAGCCGCTTATGATCGCCTGTATGGTGCCCCAATTACTCGATTCACCGATAAGCAATTCAGGGCCATAAACAAACATGAACGGTACAACAAAGCCAACTAGGGCTAGTCTCCAGGCAATGAAGCCGGTTTTTATCGGGTTTCCTCCTGATATGCTGGCTGCCGCGTAGGCCGCTAGGGCGACCGGCGGAGTAATAGAGGAAAGGCTCGCATAAAAAAGGATGAACAGGTGCGCCGCTATAGTACTCACTCCTATGTCAACCAGGGCCTGCGCGGCGAAGGAAGCCGCGACGGAATAGGCCGCCGGGGTCGGTAGACCCATGCCCAGTATGATGCACAGGATCGCTACAAAGAGCATCATTAGAAACAGGTTGCCCCCAGCCAGTCTGACGAAAAAATAAGTAAGGCGGAGTGTCGCTCCTGTGAGGTTCAGCGCGCCTATGATAACGCCCGCGGTAGCACAGGCCATGGAAACGGTCGGCATACTCTTGGCATAGTCATAAACAACTCGTTTTATGCTACTCCAGCTCGTACGGGAATCACTGGAAATCTGGCTTAGCAGGGCAGTAATTGCAGTTGCCCAGAATGCTGACTTCGCCGGGGACCAGTTCTTCATCAGGAGCACGACCAGAACCATAAATGGAATAAATAGATAAGAGCGTTTAAGTATGCTCATGAGGGTAACGTCCGATTCCCCACCAACCGGCTTGAGTCCTATTCTACGAGCCTCGAAGTCGACTGCCAAATAAATGCTTATAAAATAAAATGTTGCAGGAATGACAGCTGCTATTGCTATCGTAATGTAGGGTATACCCGTGACATACGACATGAGGAACGCAGCCACGCCCATGATTGGTGGCATTATCTGGCCGCCGGTGGAGGCTGCAGCCTCCACCGCGCCCGCGAATGTCTTTTCATACCCTATCCCTTTCATGAGCGGGATGGTGATACTACCCGTAGTCATGACGTTTGAGCTTGAGCTACCGGACACCATACCGAACAAACCACTGGCTATAACGGCCATTTTCGCTGGGCCGCCGCGTGAGTTGCGGGCTACTAGTGACGCCGTGTCTATCATGAGCTTGCCCACACCTGCCACGGATAAGAACGAGCCGAAGAGCACAAATGGAGATATCGTCGTTGCCAATGTACCCGTCATGGTTCCGAAAATGCCCACTGTGGTAAGGTACTGGTTGCTGATAAGCCTCGTTAGGCTGTAGCCTTTGTGGGCAATGGTTGCAGGTAGGAAATTTCCAAACCGAGCATAGATTAAGGCCAGAAGTGATATTATCGTCAGCGGCCAGCCAATACTACGCCTTGAGAGTTCCAGCAATATTACCACCAGTAAGAACCCAAGAAAGACCTCAAACATAACCGGTTCATAAGTCGTTCGGTAAGCCAGCGTCTTCCAGTTGCATATGACATATCCCAGGCTAATAGTAGCCCCGATAAAGATAGCGGTGTCAACCGCAATGCCTATCCTCCCCTTCATAGGCTTGACAAGCACTGCAATGTAAACCACCAGAAGCAGTGTTAGTGACCTCTGAAGCAACGGACTTAGCGGGCTTGTTGCGGAGGTGTAAAGCATGAACATCATCAAAATTGCACCAAAAGCCATAGTCAGGGCTTCCCGGAGATGTAATATCTTGACTTCGCTTTCGGACGCAATTTCGTTTTCCATGCGTTCATCTTTGTTAAGCACGGTTATACTTCCTTTCAAAGGGTATCACTCATCAACAAGGAATCTTTTTATCTTGTCGTCGTCAAGGTCCATGCCCAGCCCAGGCCCCTTAGGGAGATAGACGTGCCCATCCACTATCTTCAGTGGTTCTCGGACTATGTCATCTACTAGCACGCCATCTAGCGCGTTCTGGTAGTCACCTACCATCATGGGGCCGGCCCACGAGGCGGCAAGGTGCGTCACCGCAGCGCATCCGATACTCGTGGTGGGATGATTGCCGGGGAATATCTGGATACCTGCTGCCTTGCAGATCTCCCATAGCTGCTTTGAATAGTATATGCCGCCGTTCTTGCCGGTCTTGGTCTGGACTATGCTGGCAGATCTGTGTCTTATTACATCTAAAAGCGAATGTGCAGTGCTAACAGATTCGTCTGCTGAAAGTGGAATGCTGGTGTGCCTGCAGAGATCGGCCATTCCCTCGAGGTTCCAAGGCGGAATGAGCTGCTCACACATGTCGAAGTCGTAGGGCTCCAGCTTTTTCAACAGACGCAGGGCGTCCGTGAACTCCAGGGCTGCATTGGCGTCTGCCCGCAAGACAATTTTATCCCCGAAGTGGTTGCGAAAAGCCTCTACGTTGCGTACATCCTCTTCCGGGTGTACACCTATCTTTATACGGATATACCTGTAGCCAGACTCATAGAACGCCTGGGCCTTATCGAGCATAATCTGGTGATCCGGAAAGATGGGGACACAAATTCCTACCTGGATCTTGTCGCGCACCTTTCCGCCAATCAGCTCACAAACCGGCTTGTTGAGGTACTTCCCTTGAAGATCATACAACGCGTCTCCTATAGCAGCCTGCGCATAAAGGCTATTGTACACCGCCGCGCTAAGTACATGCATGATTTCATTGATATCGAACGGAGATTTGCCAACAAGTAATGGCTCGAAGATGTCTTTCATTATTCTAATAAGGTTAAACAGCACCTCTGAGCTACCCTGCCGACGCCATGCTTGCGTTTCCCCAAGTCCATAGATCCCTTCATCTGTATGAATCTTAACTATCAGAGTTTCAATTAAGTTGCGTGATTTCTCAAACGGGGCCGCCATAGTAAAAGGATCTTTGAAGGGGATACGCAACGGGATAGTCTCAATAGAAGTTATTTTCATGCTGGAACCCCCTTGTATACTATGAGCAGTAGCCGATTTAGATGCGAATTACCAATTCGGCTTGTGCTCATTTTGATCTTTGAAAATCTAATACAGGAACTTCACATGACAGGGTAAGTGGGTATATAAGCAACGAGAAGTATTTCAAGCAGGTGCGGGGTCTGCGAGGAATCCTGCCCATGGGGTTACCCTAATTCCACGCCCATGCCATACCCATCTCCCAGCAGGTTTCACCGATTTTCAAAAAAGGGTTTGCGGTCCTGGGATGTCTTTGGGAAAATAAAGCCATAGGTGTCTACCAAGGGAATGTTCCAATGCCTCCCGTTGCCCCGCTTATGCGGGTGTCTTCCAAAAAAAGAGTGTTCCCCTGGCCCCATGTAATAGACCTACACGCTGACTGTTTCCCGGTTACCCCTCCCTCCTGCCAGCAGAGGGAGGCCAGTGCATCGAGGGGCACCGGTGTATTCCAATAGCTCGCAAGGTTGTCGTTCATGGGTTTCCCAGGGACATCCCAGGACTGTAGGCATCTTATCCTGTTGCAAAGGAGGT
>DUVA01000129.1 GCA_012841305.1 Bacillota bacterium
GCCCCGAAGCCCAATGCTATCTTATTTTGCGTAGTCCACTACGCGAGTCTCGCGAATTACAGTAACCTTGATCTGTCCAGGGTAATCCAGTTCCTTCTCGATTTTTGAGACAATGTCTCTCGACAGGCGAACTGCAGCTAAGTCATCAATCTTATCAGGCTTTACCATTATCCGGATCTCTCGGCCGGCCTGAATCGCAAAAGACTTTTCAACTCCGTCAAAGGAATCTGCGACTTCTTCCAACTTAGCCAGGCGTTTCATATATGCTTCCAGAGTTTCACGTCTCGCGCCTGGGCGTGCTGCTGATACAGCATCTGCAGCTTGCACAAGGACCGCTTCAATTGTACAGGCGTCTTCATCCCCGTGGTGAGCGGCAATTGCATGGATTATCTCAGGAGATTCCTTGTACCTTCGTGCAAGATCGACGCCTATCTGAACATGTGGCCCCTCAACTTCATGGTCCACGGCTTTACCGATATCATGAAGAAGACCTGCTCGTTTTGCCACCATGACATTAGCGCCAAGTTCAGCTGCCATACCTGCTGCGAGATAAGCTACTTCGATGGAGTGTTTCAGCACATTCTGCCCAAAACTGGATCTGAATCGCAGTCTTCCAAGCAAGCGAATAAGATCAGGGTTAAGGCCGTGAACTCCCACTTCAATAGCAGCGCCTTCCCCTTCTTCTTTTATTATATTATCAACTTCTTTTTGTGCCTTCTCTACCATCTCTTCAATTCTGGCAGGATGAATCCGCCCATCATTTATGAGCTTCTCTAATGCTATCTTAGCTACCTCGCGCCTAACTGGATCAAAAGCAGATAAAATCACTGCCTCCGGGGTATCGTCAATGATAAGGTCAACCCCGGTGAGAGTCTCAAGAGCTCTGATGTTTCTCCCTTCCCTGCCGATGATTCTTCCTTTCATCTCATCGTTGGGAAGCGCTACCACAGACACGCTGGTTTCAGCGACATGGTCAGCGGCGTAACGTTGGATTGCAGTAGCAATGATTTCCCTTGCTTTTCGGTCTGCTTCTTCTTTAGTTTGTGCTTCGATATCACGTATCATTATTGCAGCTTCATGATGGAGTTCGTCCTCAATGTTCTTTAGGAGAAGTTCTTTGGCTTCATCCGAAGACAAACCCGACAGACGTTCAAGTTCAGCTCTTTGCTCGTCGTATACTTGTGTAAGGTTGTCCCTGAGCTCATCAAGCTCTTTTTCTTTTCTGTTTATGGCTTCTTCTTTGCGTTCAAGAGCCTCTCCTTTTCGATCGAGGCTTTCTTCTTTCTGAAAAAGCCGTCTTTCACTTCTTTGAAGCTCTCCTCGTCGTGCACGGCTTTCTTGCTCAATCTCGGTACGAAGGTGATGCGCTTCTTCTTTGGCTTCCAGAAGAATCTCTCGCCTGGCTGCTTCAGCTTCCTTTTCTGCTTCCTCAAGTATTCTCTCGGCAGCTTGCTCTGCAGAACCGATTTTCGCCTCAGCAAGAATCCGCCTTGTAAAGTACCCGATGGCTAAGCCGGCTACAACGGAGGCTATTGCTACTAGTACATTTGCAACGATATTGTATACACCTCCTTTTCATGAATAAGGCCGAGCGCGAACTCGGCCACTAGATAAAAGACTTGCGTTATCGTCACTTGGTCTAGTGCCGGAGCCGTACCTCCGGCGGGAACCGGAATTCATCGCTATTGTACCTTTTCGATATGCAAGTGTCAAGGTAAACCCCTAGATACCTACCTTCGGTGTTGCCAAATGAGTGCTAAGGCCTCACATGGACTTTGAACAGCCTACTTCAATACCTTACTCAGTGTATTCCTAACGACATTAGGCGTAAATCCGCGCCTTGCCAAGTACCCGTAAAGTCTTCTTGCCGCTTTTTCTCTGTCATCTATGCCCCTTCGTGCAATCCACTGATTTGCAAGCTCAAGTGCATTAGCCTCTTCTCTGCCTTCCGGGAAAACGCTTTCAACAGCGTTTTCAGCCATATCCTTTGGAATCCCACGCTTTCTCAGTTCAATACGAACGCGATGTGGCCCGAATTTGTCATAGGTTGCTCGCAACTCAGCAAAATGCATAGCGTATTTCTTGTCATCCACATAACCCAAGTCTCTCATTTCCGTGGTGACAGTACTTATGATGTCTTCATCAAAACCTTTTTTTCGCAGTTTATCTACGAGCTCCGCCGTGGTACGATCCCTTATAGTAAGAAGGCGGAGCGCATATTGCCTGCCATGTTTTCTAGTGTTCTCCATATTTGCCTGCACTATCCATTATCAATACTGCGTGAGTCCCACTTCTGCTATCATACATGTTCTCGTTTGGCAAAGAAAGTCCTCTCTTTTGCGCGCCACTGCTTGAAAACAAAAAAGGAAGGATAACATCCTTCCTTAAAGCTAAGACACTTTAATAATGCGATAGCTATTACACGTAGCAAGAAGCCGAATCTACTTAGGTTGTTTGTCTTTAGTATCTTCCTGTACCTTAAGAGGTTTCAGACCCGATATTTCCCGAACTTTGCCTTCGATTTCCCATGTGATATCCGGATTCTCTTTCAAGAAGTTCCTTGCATTTTCCCTGCCTTGCCCCATTTTGGTGTCACCGTATGAATACCAGGTGCCACTCCTCGTTATGACGTTGCTGGCCTCTCCCAGGTCAAGTATGGCTCCTTCGCGGGAGATGCCTTCTCCGTAAAGAATATCGAATTCTGCATCGCGGAAAGGCGGGGCAATCTTGTTCTTTACAACTCTGGCCCGTGTACGACTGCCTATGATTTGCTGGCCTTGTTTGAGAGATTCCACTCTTCTTACTTCCAGTCGTACAGTAGAGTAGAACTTCAGAGCTCGACCGCCTGGTGTAACTTCGGGATTTCCAAACATGATCCCGACTTTTTCGCGTATCTGGTTTATGAATATGGCACAGGTCCGCGATTTACCTATGACTGCAGTCAGTTTCCGTAGAGCTTGCGACATGAGTCTGGCTTGCAAGCCAACGTGAGAATCTCCCATTTCTCCTTCAATTTCGGCTCTTGGAGTCAATGCTGCCACAGAGTCTATGACTATTACGTCCACAGCACCGCTTCTGACAAGCGCTTCAGCTATTTCCAGAGCTTGTTCTCCGGTATCAGGTTGTGAAATAAGCAGGTTGTCAGTATCAACGCCTAATCGGTTAGCATAGACCGGATCCAAAGCGTGCTCTGCATCAATGAAAGCTGCAATGCCGCCGATTCTCTGTGCCTCAGCGATTATGTGAAGAGCGACTGTTGTTTTGCCTGAGGACTCGGGACCATAGATTTCAATGACTCGTCCGCGCGGCATCCCGCCTGCTCCTAAGGCGATATCCAGGGATAAAGCGCCTGTAGGAATCGTATCAATCTCAAATTGAGCGTCTGCGTCGCCTAGCTTCATTATCGAGCCTTTCCCAAATTGCTTTTCTATTTGAGATAGCGCCATATCAAGGGCTTTTTTCTTATCCTTGTCCATAGGGCTCTCCCTTCTTCCCATGCTTGTCCATGACAATTGTATCCCACTTGTCCCTGCTTCTCAACTTCTGTAATTCCTCGTCAACCTCCATCACCGCTACATGGGAACCGAATATCATCATGGGAACGCTTGTTCCCTATTTAGCTCCTTATATCGCGTCCGTGCGTCATATCTCGGATGGGAGATGAAGAGGAATTACGTCAATCGGACTGTATACCGGCCCTCTCGGTGTCAACTCACTGGCGGTGAACTGAATCTTCGTGACTTCCATCTTCCCTGTTATATCCATGCCGGAATTCAGCTTCTCAAGAAGCGCTTTCAGGTTTCGAGGAGATCTGACTCTCCCTATGGTAAGGTGTGGGGAGAGACCTTTTTTGTCTCGTGCAAAGCCCTCCATTTTCATGGCCTCTCCAACCGTTGACATAAGACTTACCAAGCGCTCCCTGCCTGTACCTACATCCACCCACAGTACTCGTGGGTTATTCAAGTGAGGAAAAGCTCCTACACTGTCAAGTTCCAGTTCAAATCCGCAAGAATCAGCGACGCATTCTCTAAGTGCATCAGCAATACCCGGAATGCGCATCGCCTCAACGTCTCCCAGAAACTGCAATGTAAAGTGAAGATTACAAGGTTCAACCCACTTAACATCTGCTCCGCTATGTGACAATCTCTTTTGAATGGCTGCTATTTCTCTATGAAGAGACGGATGAAGGAAGACTGCAACAAAGCATCGAACAGTATCCACTACTAGGCCTCCAGTTCAATGTAGGTTACGTGAATAGAACACAAAAGGACTCTTCGTCCTTTGCCTTACCTTAAGAACATGATTCTATGAATATCCGATATTGCCTTCTTGTACCATCCTTATCTCATTACAAGTTCATACTTAATGATGACGCAACAAGTGTCTCCGGAGAATATCCAAGCTTCTCTTAGCTGCTCTTTCTTTTATCTCACTCCGGGTTCCGAAAAACTGAAAACGTCCGCAAGTAATCCCGTATTTCCAAGCCAGTCCTATGAAAACGAGCCCTATGTTATGCAAATGCTCATCTCTTGCAGGGCCTGCCACCCCTGTTGTAGAAATCGATACGTCGGCTCCGGAAAGGGACAGGATTCCTCTTGCCATTCGAAGCGCCACTTCTCTGCTTACTGCTCCATATCGCTCCAAATCAGCACTGGGGACGTCCAGAACCTTTGTTTTTGCGGTATTACTGTAACTTGTTACTGCAAGGCCCAGTACTTTAGAGCAACCAGGCACTTCAGTGAGCTTGTGGGAGATGAGTCCTCCGGTAACCGATTCCGCCACTGCACATGTGAGATTCCGTTCTTTCAGAAGCCTTACTACGCCATGCTGAATTTCATCGTCTCCGGTTCCATAGATATCATGTCCCAGGCATTCCCTCAACTCGGTTTCGACTCGATCAATCATTGCGCCTGCTTCTCCTTGTGAAGAAGCTTTTGCAGTTATTCTTAACATGACTTCACCCAATGACACCAACGGAGCTATGGTCGGATTGGATTTTCCGTGAAGAAGATGCCTTATCTTATCCTCGATTTCGGCTTCCCCGGGACCACAGACTCGGAGAGTCCTGGAGGAGATTATCCGGCCTTCACCTTCAAGGCGTGTCAAGTATGGGATCACGGAGAGATCCATCATGGCTTCCATTTCTCCCGGTACACCCGGAAGACAGATTACGTGCTTGCCCATGTTCTCTATTATCAAACCACATGCCGTGCCACGGGGGTTCGGTATCAAAGTCGCACCTTCGGGGACTTGTGCCAGGCGTTTCATGCTTGCCCGGTCTTGATGCCCCCATCTGTTTAGTAACGACAAAGCATGGGTCATTGCTTCATCGGAGTGGACCTGTCCTACGCCGAAGACTTCTGAGACGACCTCGCGGGTTATGTCATCTTCAGTCGGGCCGAGTCCGCCTGTAACAATCACGAGATCTGCCCGGTTGAGGGCTTCACGCAGCGTAGCCGTAGCCCTTATTTTATTATCTCCGACAGCGGCTTTGTGGTAAAGGTTGATTCCGATTCCCGCCAGCTTTCGGCCAATGTAGGCAGAGTTTGTGTCCACAACGTGTCCAAGGAGTAGTTCAGTGCCAATCATTAGAATCTCTGCAATCAAGCCAAAATGCCCTCCCCAGTCAGCCCCTTGTTCTCTCGACGCCCCGGATTCAGCATGGATGTGGATAAAGAGGCATTGTTCCAGTGTGCTGTGATGATACTGAATGACTTAACTAGCTTGCTTTCATACATGTGCCTTCTGTGCCCAGCATTCTTCGAAAGTCTTCGCCTTCAATCCTTTCAGTCTCGATTATATGGGCGCTGATCTCTTTCAGAACACTTAGTTTGGATTCCAGAATCATACCTGCCCTTTGCTCTTGAGCCTTGAGAATACTGCTTACTGTTTCATAGTATATCTGCTTCGGGAGTTCATCAACACTGACAATTCCGGCCTCGGACATCCCTGTGCTAATGAGTTTGCGTGAAATCTCCAGCGCTTGCTCAAAGTCGTTGGATGAACCTGTGGATTTTGACCCGAACACGAGTTCTTCAGCGACTGAGCCTGCCAGAAGTATGGCTATCTGCTCTTCCAGGTAACTGCAGGTATACAAATGGTAGTCCTCTTCTTGGGAATGTCTTGTATAACCGAGGGCCTGGCCTCTCGACATTACAGTAATGGTTGATACTGAGCCGGGCCTCAATACTTCACTGACTACGCCATGGCCTACCTCATGATGAGCTATTCTGTTCATTTCCTCTTCTGTGGGACGACGATCCAATCTCTCTCCCATAATCACTTTATCTATGGCTTCCCTTAGTTCATCTTGACCTATGGTGGTTTTCCCTTTTCGCATTGACAATATGGCAGCCTCGTTCACCAGGTTCTCAAGGTGAGCCCCGGAGAATCCCAGCGTGTCTCTGGCAATTTCATCAAGATCTACATTATCTTCAAATGGCTTACCTTTAGAGTGAATCTCCAGTATGTGAAGCCTGCCTTGTCTATCAGGGAGGTCCACTCGAACTATGCGATCGAATCTCCCGGGCCTGGTAAGAGCGGGATCAAGCAGATCCGCCCTGTTAGTAGCCGCCATTACAAGCAATCTGACATCGTCATACGGGTTTATTCCATCCATCTCCACCAGCAGTTGGTTAAGAGTCTGGTCGTATTCCAGATGACTGCTATGTCTTCCACGCTTTCCTCCGAGGACCTCTATTTCATCAATAAATATCATTGCAGAGTCACGGCCCTCACGTAGTGCGGAAGACCTTGCAGTAGAGAATAGTTGGCGTACCCGCTGGGCACCTACGCCTGCATACATCTCGATAAACTCTGATCCTGACGATGCCACAAAAACGCTTTTTGTGTGATTGGCTGCAGCCTTGGCCAGGAGGGTCTTCCCTGTACCCGGAGGTCCTGTTAACAAGATTCCCCTGAGAGGTCTGATTCCCAGCTTCCGTGAGCGCTCAGAATCAACTATGAACTCCAGTGCCTCCAGGAGTTCGCGCTTGGCCACTTCCTGTCCGCCGATACCTTCAAAAGAAACCTTTGTGTTTCCCTGATCCTGCTTGTTCCCTCCGATGATCTGAAAGCGCTTTCCAAGCTGAGCGCCGGATCTGATAAACCATACGGCTGCACCGAATATTGCGAGCAAGAGAAATAGGGTTATATCGTAACCTGAGGCAGCCAGGAACACAACTCCTGCAAGGGCTACCCCAATTCCAATCTCCTTTGCCATAGTATTTCCCTCATCCTTTCTTCAGTCGGGGTTTAAGGACTTCTCTTTGAAAGGGTGGACTGTAGACCCGAAACGGTTACAGGTGGACGCTGCTCTGCCTGGGCTCTTCTGGGGATGATTTCATACAGATAACTCTCCCCCTTGTGCAGCTGTACGTATACATAGTCTGAATCCACTCCCACGCTCCATCTATCCAGTCCCGCTTCTTTCGCTTCTTCATCTATCGCTTGGGCCATGGCATAAAAACTCCCCGTCGCCAGCGCTTCTTCAATATGAATGCGCATAGAACGGAACGTCTCTTCCAGCCCGTGATTGCGCCTATCGGTAACATCAAGGACAGCAGGAATTCTACCGGTGACCTCTGCAATGCCTGCCCAAAGTTGAGCATATTGAGATTGAATGTCTTGAACATCGTCAAGCTCTACGCGTACGCAAATACCTTCTCTACCCTGCTGAACAGAGTAGTCTATGACCTCAGTCTGCTGTGTAAAGAACTCATGGAGAGGCCTTCTTACTTGCAGACTGTAGCTTGCGGCGCGTCCTCCGTAGAGCACTAGGAGGGTAACGATGAATACCATTATGATTCGCTTGATATCAAGCCCTGACAGTTGCAATCCCTTCCCCTCTCCCTTCTGCATGATTGTCTGAATTATAACATAAAGCCCTCGACTCATCGAGGGCAAACATCAGGTAAACATAGGAATTGCCACAACTGAATACCTTCTCGGATCACATAGGCAGGCCGAGGTGTCAGTTGCAATCAGGCAGTTTTCTTGCTTATGAGGAGTGTCCGGCCGGACACACGCTACGGAGAAGCTCAACGTTTTCAGCCGGAGTATCGCCTCTGAAGACATAGCTACCGGCGACCAGGACATTGGCTCCGGCTTCTGCCACTACAGGAGCGGTGGTGGCGTTGATTCCGCCGTCAACTTCAATGTCAATGTCCAGTCCTAATCTGTCCACCATCTCCCTGACCTTTCTAATCTTGGGCACCATTTCATATATGAAGGCCTGTCCGCCGAATCCAGGGTTCACTGTCATAACAAGCACCAGATCTACCATGTCAATAATCTGCTCTATCATGATAACCGGGGTTGCAGGGCAAAGCGCGACTCCGGGTGAGCATCCTGCATCTCTGATAGCCTGGATAGTCCTGTGGAGATGGCACGAAGCTTCAGCGTGAACTGTAATTACTGAGCTGCCTGCCTTAGCAAAAGCCTCAACATAGAGCTCAGGATTTTCTATCATAAGGTGGACATCCAGAGGAGTGTCTGTTGCTTTTCCAAGGTCTTTCACCACGTGCGGACCCATGGACAAGTTGGGAACAAAATGACCATCCATTACATCTACGTGGAGGAAATCAACGCTTCCGACACTTTCTATTGATTCAGCCAGGTTCGCGAAATTCGCTGAGAGTATTGATGGAGCAATCTTAATTGTCATCTACCTCTCCTCCTTTCTCTTTCTGCTATTTCAAGTAGAAGCTTTACATAGTGACTGTATCGAAATTCCTCGATATTGCCTGTATCCACAGCTTTCTTGACACCACATTCGGGCTCTTTGTGATGAAGACATGTAGTAAACTTGCAGTATTGCATCGGTATTCGGAATTCAGGAAATAAGTACCCAAGGGCTCTGCTGTCAATTCCATCAAGATCCAGCTTAGAAAACCCGGGAGTATCAGCCACATATCCTTCAGGCTCAATCTTAAGGAGGTGAGCGTGTCTGGTAGTGTGACGGCCTCGACCGGTTCTTGCGCTGACTTCGCCTGTTTCAAGTCTCAGCCCCGGCTCCAGAGAGTTGAGAAGCGCTGACTTCCCGACACCTGACGGCCCTGCGAACACAGAGAGTTTTCCGGAAAGCGCTTTCCGCAATCTTGTCATTCCCCAACTTGCTCTGGCGCTGGTCTTTATCGTTTTATACCCTGCGCGCCTATATAGCTTAGCTGTTTTGTCCGCAGCGTACCTACTTACAAGGTCGATTTTATTCAGGCATATCACAATGTCCAAGGAGTTTGCTGCAACTGTAACAAGAATTCTGTCAAGCAACTCGAGATCAGGTTCCGGTTCATTGCATGCTATGACAATCACAGCCTGATCTACATTCGCCACAGGAGGCCTCACAAGGCGTGTTTTTCGTGGGAAAATGTCTTCAATAACTCCGTACGCACCTTGTGGATCAGTAAGAGTAAACGATACAATATCTCCTACAAGAACATCTTTGTCCTCCTTCCGGAGCCTACCGCGAAGTTTACAGTCAACAACAGTATCTCCATGGCTGACGTAATAGTGGCCTGAATATGCCTTAATAACACGTCCTTTCGGCATCCACCGCCCTCCTGTTATCCTTTGGGAATCGATTCGTCCCTATAAAGGACTCCCCCGATGTAGACCCTGATTCTCATCTTCCTGCCCCACGCGTTGATTTGTTTCTCAATGCGTTCGCCCGGGGTATGCATACCTACGTAATAGTCCCTTTCACCATAATAGTCATTGATACGGATTTTGACCTCCTGTAAGTCTGTGCCGGGAGGGACTACAATAGTGACCAGACTTGAGATAGGTGTAATTGCATCAAGAAGAGACGAAGCATCCAGACCTTTGCCTACGACGAAATCTACAGCTGAACCCAGTGTGACAAGTTGCCCGGGCTCCGGCTGCTGACTGATGATGATTCCGGGTTCTGCCCCTTCCCTGCCTTCCTCAGTTACTCTCCCCTTAACCAAACCTGAGACAGTCAGGAGGGACTCAGCTTCAGCCATATTCATGCCTCGAAAGTCCTGGACTGTCACTAGCAACGGTTCAGGCCCGTCACTTAACACGACTTCCACCATGGTACCCTTTTCTACTTGAACTCCTGCAGCAGGAGACTGAGAGGCCACCTTATCTACTTCTACCTCATCACTGTAATCCCTGGACTGGGGGCCTGGTTCCAGTTCCAGCCTCTCCAGTTCCAGTAGGGCTTCACGAAGATCCATTCCCAGGAGATCCGGCATTTCTACGATCTCTTTTCCCAGACTTACCACCAGGGTGACTTTGCTGTTCATTTTCACCCTCTCATAGGCGGCAGGGCGCTGAGATATCACGCGATGAGCCGGAATCGTCTCATCATAGCGCTTGTCAGGGGAGTCAAGCCGGACATGTGCTTTCGCTGCAAGGCTCTCAGCTTCTTCAAGAGTCTTTCCTGTGAAATCCGGAACTCTCACCTCTTCAACATAAAGCCATTGAGGTAACATGAACATGACGCCGGCTGCAACTGTAAGCAAAGCAAGAACAAGGAATAAGGTCACGAAGACAGTACGCCGCGGATTGTTGTTCTTTGGTTTACGTCTCACCTGAGTTTCCTCCATGTCAGCCCCGGGATCCGACGGAGATGATAAGACCGGCGCAGTCAGATCCGTAAGAGTAGTGTCACTTGCCACGTGAATATCATCATTAACAGTGTCATAGTCGTTGCCGGGGAAAGCATATGGTTCCAAAGCTCGCATCATATGTCTTGCGTCTTGATAACGCCGGGAAGGATTCTTCTCTAGTGCCCTTAGGACTATTCGTTCGAGGCCTTTGGGTATTGCTGCATTGAGCTCTGTAGGAGGGGTCACAGAAGTCTCCAGGTGCTGCAGGGCTATGGAAATTGGACTCTCGCCCTTAAAAGGTACAGTACCTGTTAACATTTCATACAGGACAACGCCTGATGAGTAGATATCGGATTGTGCTTCCACTGCCTCGCCTCGGGCCTGTTCCGGCGAAAAGTAGTTTACCGTTCCAATGATCGTTCCGGTGTCAGTCAGAGTCGACGCGCAGAGCGCCCTTGCGATACCGAAATCTGTAACCTTCACTCTTTCGGCTGAAGTTACCATGACGTTATGAGGTTTAATATCCCTGTGTACAATTCCGTTTTCGTGAGCATGCTGTAGTGCAGCTAGAATCTGCCAGGTTATTCGGGCGGCTCGCTGCGGCGACAAATGGCCGGATCTGCTAATAGCCTCTTTGAGGCTTGTGCCGCTTACATACTCCATTACAATATAGTAGCGTTCTTCGTCTTTGCCTACATCATATATGCTGACAATATTGGGGTGTGAAAGACCTGCGGCAGCCTGAGCTTCCCTACGAAAACGCTCAACAAATTCTTCGTTTGATGCAAATTGGGGCCTTAGGACTTTTATCGCGACTGTTCGGTTCAGAATTTGGCAGTGAGCTTTATATACTTCTGCCATCCCGCCTGAACCCAACTTAGAGAGTATCTTATATCTCTTACCGAGAACCTCCCCTACCATCTTTACACCTCACCTGCTTCGCATTTCAGGTTTGAGTGCCGACAAATACAGCAACAACCGTGACATTATCAAATCCGCCATTCTGATTTGCAAGGGTAATGAGCTCATCTACGACTGCCGGAGGGGCTTGCTGAGACATAACTACGTCCAAAATCCCGGAGTCCTCTATCGCCCCTGACAGCCCGTCTGTGCATAAGATAAAGCGGTCTCCCGGTTCCACCTTGGAATCAACGATTTCCATATCAACTGTGGGCAATGTGCCCATTGCTCGAGTCAAAAGGTTGCGCTGGGGATGGACTTTCGCTTCACTCTTGGTCAACATTCCCATCCTGACAAGCTCACCTACGACAGAGTGGTCTTCTGTTAGTTGGTATATGACATTCTTTCTTACCAGGTATGCTCTACTGTCTCCTACGTGTCCGATATATGCTGTACCGTCTTGGATGAGTAAGGCAGTCAGTGTAGTGCCCATACCTTTACAACTCTCATCGCTCATGGAACGTTGATAAATTGCAGCATTAATCCCTGTGAATGCTTCCCTGAGTCGCTTGGCTGGATCGCTTTCAGAAGACAGTAAGTATTCTTCAAGCATATTCACAGCCATTTTACTGGCAATTTCCCCTGCCTCATGCCCGCCGAGGCCGTCAGCGACAGCAAACAAGACGTCACTTAGCAGGTAATTGTCTTCGTTTACCGCCCTTACAAGTCCAACATCAGTACGGGCGGAGGCCTCCATATAATCCACCCCCGTTCAAGAGCGTCTAAAAGGAAGTATAACCTTGAATTGCCTTACCTGCAATACCTGCGACGCAACTGACCGCAGGCTGCATTGACATCCAAGCCTAGATCTCTTCTTACAGTGACGGGAATAGACGCATCTTGAAGTATCTTGTGAAACCTGTTTATCCGGCGAGTTGTCGGCCGCGCGTATTCTTTCTCATCAATAGGGTTAAGGGGTATCAAGTTTACGTGCCCCGCTTGCCCTTGGAGCAGATCTACAAGTTGACGAGCGTGCAAATCGCTGTCATTTACATCTTTGATCAGCGCATACTCAAAAGTCACCCGCCTGCCTGTACGCTTTCTGTAGAAAGCTGCTGCATCCATTAATTCCATGATCGGATACCGCCGATTTATCGGCATCAGCACTTGGCGAACATCATCAGTAGGTGCATGCAGGGAAATTGAAAGGGTCACAGGTATTTCTTCTTCTGCAAGCCTACGGATTCCCGGCGTCAATCCGCAAGTGGATACAGTCATACGGCGGAAACTAATCCCTAATCCGCATTTGGCATTCAGAAGGCGCAACGCTTTGACTGATGCCTCATAGTTGTCAAGGGGTTCCCCTGTACCCATAAGAACTATATTTCCGACATTCGCGCCGAAGAGGGCTACATCTTCTTGGATTTTGAGGGCTTCATCCACTATCTCGGACGCAGTAAGGTCTCGAACGAATCCTCCCTGTCCTGATGCACAAAATGAGCAAGCCATTTTGCAGCCGACCTGCGTAGAAAGACAGGCAGAGATACCATATTTATATTCCATTCTCACGGCCTCTACGGCGTTTTTGTCGTGTGTCTCCAGCAGATACTTTACCGCGCCTTTCTTGCCTTCATTTCTCGAGCGTACGTCAAGGCATGTTATGTATGAAGTTTCCTTAAGTCTTTGCCGAAGTGCGAGCGGCAAATTAGTCATATCGTCAAAAGAGCAAACAAGGTGTCTATGGAGCCATGAGAATATCTGGTCACCCCTGTACGAAGGTTGTCCCAGTGATAATACAAAGCTACTCAGTTCGTCAGGGAGAAGGCTCTTGATGTCTTCCATCTGGATTCCTCCCGGTAAGTTAATTCATCTCTCAAATAGGATTTCCTTTTGTCGATATTCGAGAGGGCATTGCGGATACGCCATACGTTATTATAGACTGTGAAAAGGGGGTTGTCATATGGATACACTTCTATACCTTGTACGGCACGGCGTAACCAAGTGGAATGACGAGAGAAGATACCAAGGCCATCGCGATTTGCCGCTATCCGAAACAGGTAGACTGCAAGCTGAAAAAGTTGTCCGGAGGCTTCAAGGAGTGGATATCGCAGCTGTTTACTCCAGTGACCTTGCCAGGGCGATGGATACCGCACATTTTGTGGGTAAGGCCCATAGGCTTCCCGTAATCCCACTGGAAGAGCTTCGCGAGATAGATGTTGGCAAGTGGGAAGGTAAGAGCTTTGAAGAACTCCGGCACAAAGAGAGTGAACTTCTTGAACACTGGCTTTCTGACATTGTAAACAACCCTATCCCAGGCGGTGAGTCATACGCTCAGCTTAGGGATAGGGTTATCCCAAAAATCATGGAACTTGCGAGAACCCATAAGGGTTCATCCATATGTATTGTGAGTCACAGCGGCCCCCTAAAATTGATGCTCTGCCATGTCTTGGGCATGGCGCCTTGCGGACGTCTTAGATTCGAACTGGCAAACGCCAGCCTAAGTGCGATTACATGCGCTGACGATGTGCGGATGCGAGTACTATTTCTAAATGACACGTGTCATCTGGTTACTTGATGACTATTCCAAGCACTGCCACAAGGCCCAAGAGCACTTTGAGGAGTCCATTCTCCTTGCGCAACCCGTCAAGATCCTTAGCTGTCTGCCCCTTGAAGGCCGCGAGATCCGATGACAGGGTAGTAAGTCCGCTCTCTAATGAGGTGTAAGTTGAGACTCTGGTGCTGCGCTCCGATCTCAAAGCGTCTTCCAAACTCAGGGTCTTTCCGCGGAGAGCATTCAACTCATCAGTGAAAGATGTTCCCTCTTCCTGGGTCTTCGACGTAAGCTGAAGAACCCTGCTCTCCAGTTCAGAAATAGCCTGCTTTGATACTGCAATGTCAGCTGTATTCTCACTTACTGCCAGGGATACGCTGTCAAGGTCTTTCCTCATAGTCGCTACTTGAGGTTCGAGAGAGCTAAGCCTCAAAACAGTAGCGCTGAGATCCTCTTCCAGTTGAGCAAACTTTGTCTCGTGTGTACTGACTTGGGTTGCCAGCTCTCTCAAGCTCGAATCTGTAGTGGAGGCGAGTTCATGGGTGTCGCTGATTCTCTGTGCAAGTCTACCTTCCACCTGAGTGATGCGTTCGTCGAGCTTCTCTTGATCCTTCATAATCTCTGAGATGATCTTATCAACTTCAGCCTTCATTTCACGTTGCGTGAAATTGAGCTTTGCAATATCCTCTTGCGCCACTTGCCGAGCCTTGTCATGTTCGTCCATGGTTTTCTTAAATACCTGAAGCTCACTGGCGATGAGAACAAGCTCTTCACGAAATTCGCCTGACAAGTCCCTCAGCAACTCGACGTCTTCCGGAGTGGCACCGACGCGTCCGGTACCTATCTCATTTAGGAGTCTTGCTACTACCATAGCAAGGGTGTACCTGTCTACAGCTTTGGTTCCTTGGAACGTTCCATCTCCGTATAGGCCGAGATACCCCTTGTCTACAAGCAATTTTACAGATTGGTATGCCCAGTGTTCCGTCGGTACATCCTTGATTTCGGCGCTTGCGCCGTGGTATGGCATAAGACAAGCTATAACCGATACCAAAACTACGCAGGAAATCTTATGGAGATGTGATTTCCTAATTAACATGTAACCCCCTCCAATCCTGGTTCAGTATGGTGCCATATTATTTGTCGGTGACAATCACGGATCCATGCTCAACTGAAGTGACTACTACTTGCCCTTCCCTGCCCAAGAGGGACATGTTACGCAGAAGGACATGGCTTTGTCCCGGGGCTTTTGCCCTAAAGGCGATAGTCGCCAACTCACCTGTGATGTCCTCTGGTTGAGTCAGGCGTCCGTAAACATCTGTCAAGAGCCCTAAGGGGTTCTGAATCACCCCCTCATTCCATTCAGACATCCCTCTATCTTCCACAAAAATCGTGCCTCTGGACACATAAGCAACTTCAATAACAGACGGGTCGAAGCAGAGGTCAAACTTAACTTGCTGAAACCCTCTTAAGTTGCGTGCGAGGATTCTGACTATGAAGAATTTCCCTTGCTCCACTGGAGAGACAGGGGTCTCCAATAGCAATCTGGACCGTAACATAGGCACACCTATGCTGGTAGCTGTCATCAAGGTGTCTGTGTTCCGTGCATCCACGTTTACCCTGTAATCGAAAGCCCCCGCTTCACCAAATGGAACCAGATACCACGAGACATCGCAAGTTTCACCTGGAGCAATCTGCCCGGGAAACCGTGAGGATCTCTCACTCGGGGCCAGGACGATGCCGTAGTCCGGCGTGAGGGTAGCCTTAACGCCGTATGCAGGCGCACCGCCTGAGTTAGCGATTTTCGCGTTGATTTTCAGCGGATATGGGTGAAACATATCATCCATTACTCCGAACATGGACGGTGCCAGAATAGCCAGGCTAAGCTCTGGGGGCGCCAGAATAGTCACCTCACGGTACACTTCATTCCTCTCAGCGTTTTCGGCTTCCACGGCTACGCCGTATCTAAGGGTTGTTTGCTCCGTTATCCTCGATGTAACCTCCCATGCTATCTGACGAGTCTCACCCGGCTCCAGGTGCCCGAGACTCACCCGGTTTCCGGCGCCTTGGGCTAAGGTAAGCCCTGGCGGAAGGTGAAGATGAACATTAACGTCAAGCGCGAGCGTGGGTCCGTTGTTTTCGATATATGCTACAATCGGAAACGAGATAGGCTTGCCTTTTTCAGAAGTGACTTCTGCAGGGGATGTAACACCCAGCGCAAGAACTCCCGGTGCGATACTTATTCCGCCCATACCGTAGAGGGTCGTGTATTCCCTGGATTCACCGGGTTTAAGTGTCTCTAAATCCCAGAACAGGGCAAGCGCGCTATCAAGTTCATACTCTCCTTCTCGAAGGAATTCGCTGCCGGTGACCACAAGGGCATCCCATACTCTGTCAGCCAGGTTTCCCCAATTCGTGAAGACTACCCTGTCTGGAGGGGTTGCGTCAGCACCTATCAAAGTCGCCTGACTGGTCACTGATGGGCTTGACAGCGAGTCAAAAGCCTGGACAAAGCGGGGCATTTCCGAACGATCAAAAACGGTGTCAGATGTAATTGCCCGGTCTCTGGCACGAAAGGGGGCTCCGTCATTTGAGCCCAGCATGGTATCGAGCATCATGCGGACTCCCACTTGATGGTCAGTATTTCCCAGATTCGTCACTACATAAGTAATCTTGGCTGTGTCAAGTAGCCCTGTGGTAGTTGATCTTACAATAGTGAGTATCTGGGACGCTTCAATATCACCAAACCTCCATGTGGAAACAATGCTCTTGCCTGCGACAATCTCAGGCCCGGAGATCCTCGTGCCGTATATAGCATGCCTTCCTGCGCGTGTCTCAGTATTGCCGCCGAAAACGTAATCATATCCGTCTATCCTAAGAGTCGTATAGGAAGTCCAAGGCCTCGGACGTCCGTATACGAGGGGCATGTTGTCATCTCGCGGATTAAGAGGATCACCGCCCGTGGAATCCACTGCGAATCTACCTGTGGCATCATCTGATTGATTCACGAAAACCCTTATGTACTGGTTTGATATTTCCAGGTTTCCGTAGCCTGCTGCCAACGCAGTTGGATCCTGTGGATTTGGGATATTGCTGATACATGCAAATAGCGTAAATGCCACAAAAACAGTGAGCAGGCGTCTTCGGCTTATTCTCATTAGGGACACTCCTTTAATCTTCCAGGACGGTAACCCCGCCGAACCTGACGTCCACATCGGCCTCTCCCTTAAAAGACACTGTCACCCGGATGTTATAGGGCCAGTTGATGCCCTTGAATCTCCAAAGCGCAAGAATTGTCATTCTGGCCTGTTCGTCCAGTTCGTCGTAGCCTGACGCTTGAGACACATCCACACTGAGTATCTTGCCGTCCTTATCGACTATGACTTCGAGTTCTACGTTGCCTATCAGGTCAACGTTTTGCGCACCCTTTGGGTATCTCGGAGGAGTGGAGTTGATTGCCAAGGACTCCCCTTTCCCGAACTCATGGCCTTTCGGCTTCTGGGGCCCTGCCTCTTCTGCGTCAGGTGAATTGCCTTTAGTTGCCGTCTTGTCGTCCTTTCCTGTTGCGTTGTCAGATTGAGTTCCGCCTTCAGTATCACCTGAGCCTTGTGCATCACCACCAGGTTCCGGACTTGCCGGAGATTCGGAAACGGGGGCTTCTCCATCCCCGGTTTCAGGGGAAGCTTCCTTAGCCTCTGGGATTGGTATGGACTCGTCAGAAGAACCTGTAAGTACTCTGCCCAAGTCTTGCGGTTCCGGTTCAGGTTTGGCTTCTACGGTTTCAGGCTCAGGCTCTGTTGTCAAGACTTTAGGTTCAGGCTGAGGAGTGAATTTCTGCTTCGGTTCTTCCTGAGTCTTCTGCTTCTCCGGTTCAGCAGGCGCTTTTGGCTCCTTGACAATATCCTGTGTCTGTTTGGAAGGGGGTTCAGCCTGTTTGGCAGCTGGCTTGGGTGCAGGCTCTGTCTGTTTTGTGGCTTGAGCTTTCTCCTGTAAAGTCGTATCCTGGATCTTGGCAGGCGTCGGAAGCGCTGTGCCAACAGGACTTCCTTGTCTGGTAGAAGCAAAGGTCTGGGAGATCTCTCCGAATTCCACCGGGTATACGGTAACATGATGTGTCACCGTTATCGGAACGAGGAGGATTACGGCGACATGCAGCAAAATAGATACCATAAGCGAAAACCACATGTTCAGCCTATCGTCGTCGCGCTTCATCCTCGTCACCACCTCTCATTCATTCAACGGGACTATCTTCTTGTCTTATCCGCTGCCAAGGCCAATCTACCGGCACCTGCTACTCTTGCTACATCCATTACATCCACAAGCTTCTGGTAGCTGGTGGAACTGTCAGCCCTTATGACCACGATCTCATTGGGGTTTTTCTGAACGCGTTGGTTTATCGTGACTTTGAGACTGTCAAGGGAAGTCCTTTTATCACCCAAATAGATCTGTCCTGCCCTATCAATAGTAACAACGGTTGTTGATGCCTGTTGAGCGGTGGCTGTCTCGGCGCGCGGCAGTTTTATGTCAAGCCCCGCAGGATTCGTGCGAAATGTCGTGAACAGCATGAAGAACACAATGAGAAAGGTCATTATATCTACCATTGGCACGATATCAATTCTAGGCTTCTTCCGTTCGGTCCTTTGAAAGCGAAAGCTCATACGGTTGCACTCCCTCCATGAGCAACTTGACGATGTTTGTTGCAAACTCATTCATCTCTCGAATTCGCCTATCAACGGCGCCGGTGATGAACACGTAGAGCATGTACGCCCCAACTGCAATTGAAAGGCCTGCTGCAGTCGTTATCAGGGCTTCTGCGATCCCTTCTGACAGCGCTCCTGCTTCTAAGAGCTGAGGACTTGTGGCAAGGACATTGAAGTTCTTGATGAGACCAAGCACAGTCCCGAGCAAGCCGAGAAGAGGTGCAATAGATATCACCATTTCAAGGGTGGGGAGACGCCTTTCAAGAAAATATACTTCACGCTCACCGGCCATTCGGACTTCCACCTCAACTTGCTCTCTTGGCCGATTGGCAGATGCCAGAGCAGTTGCTGCAAGTGTTCCTATCTGCCCCTTAACTTTATGAACAGCCGCTACAGCGTCTACCATGCGATCTCGCTCCAGAGCCAGAGCTATGAGTCTTAGAGCGCGATCAGGATCTTGGCTGGTTCGACGGAGGTACAGAATACGTTCAAATACCACGGCAAGAGCTGCTATTGAGCAGATTACCAACGGTATCATTACAGGGCCACCTTTAACTAGTACGTCAACCATGTCTCGTTCCTCCAATCCGGTGAAGCTAGCTTGCCTCATCAAAAAACATTCGACACGACTTTCCATTGTTCCTTCACGCATTCCAACATCATCTATAATTTCCATTATACACGAGTATTACAAGTTTTAGTTGTTTTTTGGAACAACAAAACAGCCATGGACGTTTCCCTATGTCGAAAACATCCATGGCCGGCCGGCATGATAGAGTTTGCATCAGGCTGCATGTTATTTTTGACGTTCGTAAGGAATACCGCTTGCAGCAGGTGGTACAGATCTTCCAATCACCCCTGCCAGTGCAGCCATGGTCAAAATATATGGGGCCATCAGCAGGAAATCTCTGGGGATAAATGTAAGCCCCAGGGTCTGAGACAGAATTTGCAGAGCATCTGCAAATCCGAAAAGCAGACATGCTCTTAAGGTGCCGTACGGGGTCCACTTTCCGAAAATCATAGCTGCAAGGGCAATGAAACCTCTGCCTCCTGTCATGTTCTCCCGAAATTGGCTGAGAAAACCCAGTGATAGAGATGCGCCTGCCAATCCGGCCAAGGCACCGCTTAGTAACACACACAGGTATCTTATGGCAAAAACGTCAACTCCCACAGTCTCTGCTGCTTTCGGGTGTTCTCCCACTGCTCTTATACGTAGGCCGAGTTTTGTCTTAAACAGGACGAAGTTGGAGATGACGACAGCTATAAGAGAAAGATAAACAAAAGGCGTGTGTTTCCCAATCATTGCTCCTACAACCGGAATTTTCTCTATCAACGGGATAGTCCAATCAGCGACTTTCGCAACAGGCGGGGATTGGCCTGCATGTTCAAAAACCTTGCGTAGCATGAAGCCTGTAAAGCCTACGCTGAACAGGTTGATAGCGGTTCCGCTCACAACCTGGTTGGACTTGTATTTGATGCATATTACGGCATGGAGCCACGCAACTGCAGCTCCACTTGCAACTGCTGCAAGTACCCCCAGCCATGGCGCATTAGTGAAGTAAGAGACAAGCATTCCCATAAATGCTGCGATAAGCATTATGCCTTCCAGTGCAATGTTCACAACTCCGGAGCGCTCAGAGAAGACTCCTCCGAGGCCCGCCAGAATCAGGGGAGTTGCCATCCTCAGTGTAGAGACTACAAGCGCGATATAAATGGTAATGTCAGCCAGATTGTTACTCTCCATCGCGTTCTACCTCCCCTGCGTCTACCGAAGCTTGGGTTCCGGGACTCCTGGACTTTAGTAATCGTCTAAGCACTTCGTCAGCAGCCACAATAATTACGATAGTCGCTTGTATGATACCGATGATCTGTTTAGGTATCTTTGCAATGCTCTGCATAGTGATTGCGCCTCTTGCCAAGGTTCCGAAGAGGGTTGCTGCAATCAGCACGCCAAAGGGGTGGTTGCGGCCTAAGAGTGCTACTGCAATACCGTCAAAGCCATAGCCTACAAATCCGAAAAGATCCAAGAACCTGAATTGAACACCAAGTGCCTGCACCGCCCCGGCTGCGCCTGACAATGCTCCGCTTATGCTCATTGCAATGATTATGTCTCGCGACACATTAATTCCACCGTACCGTGCTGCGTGTGGATTTATGCCTACGGCTCTTATCTCATATCCGAGTGTAGTCTTAAACAGCAAGTAATACACTAGCCACACAGCGCCCAGCGCCAGTATTAAACCGAAATGAAGCCTGGTTCCCGGCAAGATTTTCCATAATCGAGCTGCTGCCACAACCGGGGGAGTCTGGGGAATCGGACCTGGTTCTTTAAGTACGCCCATCACAAGGTAATGGCTGAAATACAGGGCGATGTAGTTCATCATTATGGTGTTTATGACTTCATGTACCCCTAATTTGGCCTTGAGGTAACCCGGTAACGCAGCCCACAGACCTCCGGCAAACGCTCCTAACAGAAACGCCAGCGGCATGTGTATAACAGTTGGCAATCCTGTCAGTTGGAAACCAATCCATGCAGCTACAATTTGCCCCATGATGAATTGACCTTCAGCGCCTATGTTAAACAGGCCGCACTTAAACGAAAAAGCCACTGAAAGGCCGGTGAAAATCAGAGGAGTCACATTGATAAGCGTTTCCGCTATATCTCGTTTACTTCCGAAAGCCCCTTGAAGAAGAGCGCTGTATGCTTCTTGCGGACTTCTTCCGATGAAAAGGATCAGGAACGCGCCTAGCAAGAGAGCAAGAAGGACTGCCACGATAGGTATGGATAGTTCCACTGCCTGTTCACGAGAGATACGAAACATTTGTTCTCCGGGCTTTTGCAGGTCTTTGCCGTTATTGGACACTCCTCTCACCCCTTTCGGTGTCAAGTCCGCGTTTAGCATGTCCTCCTGCCATGAGAAGGCCTAATTCTCCTTCAGTGGCTTCGGTTGCTGTCATTTCACCGACAATTCGCCCTTCATAGATCACGAGAATTCTATCGGAAAGAGACATTATCTCATCAAGCTCCAGAGAAACAAGGAGAATGGCTTTTCCCTCGTCTCTTTGGGCAAGAAGCCGCTTATGAACAAACTCTATAGCCCCCACGTCGAGCCCGCGGGTAGGTTGGGATGCAATGAGCAATCTTGGTTCACCTGAAAGCTCTCGAGCCACAACCACTTTTTGCTGATTCCCTCCGGACAGAGACCTGACAGGCACATTTTCATGTGGTGTTCTCACGTCGAATTCCGAGATCAATTCCCGGGCGTGAGCGTGGACTTTCCGATAGTCTAGGTTAATTCCCCTGGCAAAGGGTGGTTTATAGTAATTTCTCAATATGAAGTTCTCGGCAACAGTGAAATCCAGGATAAGGCCGCGGTTCTGTCTGTCCTCCGGGATATGGGCGACGCCTTGCTCAATAAGTGTTCTGGGTTGATTGTTCAAAACATCAATGCCGTCAACGTAAACATGTCCGGATGTGGCTTTTCTAAGTCCGGTGAGGGTTTCTACCAGCTCGCTCTGGCCGTTTCCTTCGATACCTGCGATACCCACAATTTCCCCGGCGTTGACGTCAAAAGAAACCCCTTTCAGAGCAGGCAGATTCCTTGAGCCCCTTGCGTGCAGGTTATCAACTTTAAGGACAGTGTCCCCTATCCTTGCCGGACCCTTTTCAAGCGAGAGGACAACTTTACGGCCGACCATCATTTGGGCCAGTTCTTCCGCAGTAGTATTTTGAGTTTCTCCTGTTCCGACGCACTTGCCTCGTCTTAGGACCGCAACACGGTCACTTGTGGCTATAACTTCTCGCAGTTTATGTGTTATGAATATTATGGATTTACCTTGATGAACAAGGCTGCGCATAATTTCGGCCAGCTCGTCTACTTCTTGAGGAGTCAAGACTGCTGTGGGCTCATCCAGGATTAGCACCTCAGCACCTCGATACAGCGCCTTGAGGATTTCAACTCTTTGCTGCATGCCTACGGAAATATTCTCGACTCTTGCCCGAGGGTCCACAACAAGCCCGTACTGATTCGACAGTTCTTCCACATCACGTATGGCTTTATCCATGTCGAGTTTCCCGGCGGCATTGACAGGTTCAACACCGAGAACAATGTTTTCGGCAACTGTGAAAGGCGGTATCTACATAAAATGCTGGTGTACCATGCCAATGCCCTGTCTTATCGCGTCATTGGGATTGCTGATAGAGGCACGCTCTCCGCGGATGCGAATTTCGCCTTCATCCGGCCTGTAGAGGCCATAAAGGACGTTCATCAGTGTGGTTTTGCCTGCCCCGTTCTCACCTAATAGCGCGAGGATCTCTCCGGAGTAGACGTCCATGCTGACATTGTCGTTTGCGACTACCCCGGGAAACTTCACGGTTACTCCGCGCATTTCCACTACAGGGGTGCTCATAGGTCCTTTCAGGGTTAAGAACCCCCTCTCGAAAGATGCCAGGCACCGCTGCATGTGCAGAACAGCACCTGGCACCTACTTTCTTTGCCCTAATTATCCGGCATGTGACTTCGTTTGCCTAAAGGATTTAGGCCGCTTCGTCCGTCACTCTGAGCTAAGCTGCCGGCGGTGTAAAGGCTTCGAGCTCAGTGTAGGAAGCCGGGACTACGATATCACCGTTTACTATCATTTCTCGATACTTTTCCACCTCATCGAGGATCTCTTCCGGAACGTGGTCGGAAGTCTTATCACAGGTGCCTACCCCGTTCTCAGCCAGGCCGAATACATAGTGAGTAGGCTCGAAGGTTTCGTCCTTAACTCTCTCTGTAATGTCAAACACAGCTACGTCTACGCGCTTCATCATGCAGCTCATCACGTTATCAGGGGCAAGGTGGTGCTGACATGAGTCAACGCCCATAGCCCAATACCCTTCTCCTTGTTCCTTTGCAGCCTCAATAACCCCAAGGCCACATGCGCCTGAGGCATGGAAGATGATATCTGCGCCTTGATTGAACTGGGCAAGAGCCACTTCTTTACCCTTTGCAGGGTCATCAAACTTCCCGGTGTAACCCCGCAGCACCTTAACATTGGGATCAGCGGCACGCACACCGGCGTGGAAACCTGCGTCAAAGTGCTCAATAACCGGCACTTCCATACCACCGACGAAACCTACGGTTCCGGTCTTTGTCATCTTTGCAGCAATTACCCCAAGCAGGAATGAGCCTTCTTCCTCCTTGAACGTGGCTGATGCAACGTTGGGCTGCTCTACTACGCTATCGATGAGTCCGAATTTGAGATCTGGGTACTCAGAAGCGACTGTATCCACAGCATCGGTCAGTAGGAATCCAATAGCCCAGCTAATATCTGTGTCTTGGTCGCCCAGGCTTCTAAGATTAGGCTCGTAGTCATCCATCTTCTTTGATTCCACAACTGTGATCTCAAAGCCCAGCTTCTCTTCGGCCTCCTTAAGGCCCTTATACGCAGCGTCGTTAAACGATTCGTCTCCCAAACCGCCAACGTCAGTAACCATGGCAGCCTTCAGGCTCTCAGGGGGAACCTCCGCGATTTCCTCTTTAGGCTTCCTAAGACCTACTGCAACGGCGATGATGATAACCACCGCAACAATTATCACTGCCCACTTGCTTGACTTAGACATTACTCAAATGACCTCCTTTCGATATTTGGGACCCTTTCCTTGCGTAAACGCGATTCTACTATCGACATACGCCTCGAAGTTTCATGGCTTCAGCCACTCTCAAAATGGCCAGGTTATACGCAGCTGCCCTTAAATTGGTGCCTTTCTCTTTGGCTGTGCCGAGGACTGAAGCGAAACTGTCTGTCATTATTCGCTCAAGACGTTCCGCGACTTCCTCTTCAGTCCAATAAAAATTCATAAGGTTCTGCACCCATTCAAAGTAAGACACGGTAACTCCTCCGGCATTCGCCAGTACATCAGGGATTACCATAACGCCTTTGTCAGACAGTATTTCGTCAGCCTCCGGTGTAGTCGGGCCGTTTGCGCCTTCAGCGATCATTCTCGCCTTTACCTTCCCTGCATTAGCCTTTGTGATCTGGTTCTCAATAGCTGCAGGCACCAGAACGTCGCAGTCGAGTTCGATAAGTTCCGCGTTGGACAGACTGTCAGTGCCGGGTGTTCCTTCAACTGATCCTGTCTCTCTTAGTTGAGTTGTCATTGCTGCCGGGTCAAGGCCGGCTTCACAAAAGACCCCGCCCATTACATCTGTTACTCCTACTATCTTGCATCCATACCCGTTGAGTATGGACACGACGTTGGAGCCTACGTTGCCATAGCCTTGTACTGCGATCCTAAGACTGTTCAGAGGGAGCCCTAATTCCTTTGCAGCTTCTCTGATGCAGATTACCAGGCCTCTGGCAGTAGCTTGAGCCCGGCCCAGTGAACCTCCGAGGGGAATTGGTTTTCCTGTGACAATACCAGGCACAAATCGACCTTTCTGAGTGCTGTATGTATCCATCATCCAAGCCATAACCTGGGGATTAGTAAACACGTCAGGACCCGGAATATCAGTGGCAGGACCAATTACATCGCTTATCTCAGTTGTAAAACGCCGGGTCAGCCTTTCTATCTCCCCTTGAGACATTTCCAGAGGATTACATGTGACTCCTCCCTTGGCGCCGCCAAAAGGAAGTCCCACTACGGCACATTTCCAAGTCATCCACATGGAAAGGGCTTTTACCTCTTCGAAGGTGACATCAGGATGATAGCGAATCCCACCTTTGCCCGGCCCTCTTGCAGTATTGTGGATTACCCGGTAACCTTTAAAGACTTTGACAGTCCCGTCATCCATCTTGACTGGGAATGCCACTTCCACGGCGAATCTGGGATGTCGAAGCATCTCGCGTATACCCGGATCGATATCCAATTTGTCCGCTACAGCATCATATTGGCGCAAGGCAACGTCGTACGCGCTTTCTTGACATGCGTTTTCCTTCACCGTTTTCCCCCCTCCCTACCCAAAAGTCTTTATGTACCCTCCAATCGATATTATTTCTCCATAGTTCTCACATTTCCTTCCTAGTGGGAAGATACAATCTCTCCTACTAGGTCATAATCGCTCGCATCAGTGATCCTCACAAACCTGAACTCACCTGGTTCAGGATGTGCGTTTCCGATATAGACCAAACCGTCAATTTCCGGTGCTTCAGCCTGGGAACGTCCGATCGTGACTAATTCGCTCTCTTCCGCCCTCCCTTCAATTAGCACCTTCATGATTTGTCCTATCTTTGATGCGTTCTTCTCTCTGGAAATCATTCTTTGAACTTCCATTGCCTCTTGCCTCCGCCGCTCTTTTACGCTTTGCTTGACACGGCCGGAGAAGCGCGACGCAGGCGTCCCGGATTGAGGTGAATACGTGAATACACCGACTCTGTCAAGGCGAGCTTCCTCCAGAAAATCCAAAAGGCTCTGGAATTTGGCTTCTGTCTCGCCAGGGAAACCTACAATGAATGTACTCCTTATCGTTATGTCCGGCACAGCCTGTCTGAGTCTGTCAATTGTCTGCCTGGCATCTTCATGCCTTCCGTGACGGTTCATGAGCTTCAGCAACTCGTCATCTACATGTTGAAGAGGCAGATCCACGTACTTACATACTTTAGGCTCTCTGGCTATTACCCTAATCAATTCATCAGTCACTCTTGTTGGATACATGTAGAGAACCCGTACCCATTCAACTTCGTCTATCCGACACACTTCCTGCAGTAACTTGTCAAGGGCGTACTTCCCGTAAAGATCCTGTCCATATCTTGTTGTATCCTGAGCTATAAGAATCAGTTCTCTTGCTCCGTCTTGCGCCAACTTCCTGGCTTCCTCCACTATTGAAGCAATGGGACGTGAACGAAACTTTCCGCGGACAAAAGGAATAACGCAGTATGAGCAACGGTTGCTACATCCTTCCGCTATCTTGATGTATGCTGTGTGTCGGGGGGTTGAGATACGTCTGGGGAAAGTCTCATCGTAAATGAAGCAAGGTTGTCTACTGACGAGATTAACTCGTTTACCATCCATGGTGTCCTTAACGACTTCGACTATCCGAGCAAAATCGCCTGTACCTACCACTGCATCAATCTCCGGTATTTCCCGAAGGAGATCTTCGGGGAATCTTTGAGCCAGGCAGCCGGTAACCACTAACTTACGGCACGGATCTTTCTTTTTCAGCTCTGCAAGGCCAAGTATGGTATCTATTGCTTCTTCCTGAGCCTCATCTATAAAAGCACAGGTATTAACAAGCAAAACATCTGCTTTGTTCAAGTTGACAACCGGCTCGAATCCTGCCTCTGAAAGGAGGCCTATCATGACTTCAGAGTCTACCAAGTTCTTTGCGCATCCTAATGATACTAATGCTACACTGGTTCTCACTTGCTATCACAACTTCTCCTTATCCTGCACTGTTAGTAAATATAGGTTACGTCACTATGTTGTCTGGTACACTAACGATGAAATACTCGAAGTCCACCGGGAATTATTGAGAATTCCATGGAGTCAGCCTCGAACACCTCACCGTCCATATGAAGGGGCATCCTGGCAGAAAGCTGAATGCGAACTGACTTTCCTCGCATAAGCCTGGCTTTAGGGTCATTTACATGTGTCCCTCTAAGCGCTTTCGGAAGTTTACTAAGAATTTCCATGCTACCGACGGCTTCAACAGTGCACACGTCATATAGTCCGTCATCAGGAATTGCATCGGGAACAATAGGTATCCCTCCGCCATAAGTCTTTCCGATGCCTACAGCTATAAGTAGAGGGTGAAGGTTCATTACTGCCTCATCGTCTATAGTTATGTATGCCTCGCAGCCTTTGTATTGTCGCAATGTCCTAAACAACGCCAGGATGTAGAGGGGAATTCCTCTCATTGGGAAGTTTCTAAGGGATTGGCTGGCGGTTTTAGCTACAGCTGCGTCGAACCCAATACCGACTGAGTTCGCAAAGTACCTGTCGATGACCCTGCCAAGGTCCCGCTTTCTAGTGTTTCCTCTGAGTATTACCTCACAGGCTTGATCTATATTCCTGGGTATCTCCATGCTCATAGCAAGATCATTGCCGCTGCCACATGGGACTACTCCCAGAATTACTTCATGCCCGGCAATGCCGTTTACCACTTCGTTGGCGGTTCCGTCGCCTCCCGCGGAAATGACAGCGTCATATCCTTGTTGAACTGCACGTTTCGCTTCATTTGTGGCATCCCCCGGCCCTTCAGTAAGATACATATCAAATTCTATTTCACTTGCTGAGAATAGACGGTGGATGACAGGAATGGCTCTCTCCGCCTTACCCCGACCTGCATTGGGATTTACGATGATCTTAGCGCGCAATTTGACTTGTGCCTCCTATTGGATCTTTGGACAAAGCTGCAAATGTCATAGTTTCCGTATTCCATCTGATAACACGAATTCGACAAACTCGTTAAAGTCGCTGCGTAAATCTGGGGTATGTTGATTTGCCCCACTGTCAAGCAAGAAATCTTCTACAAGATAAGTCTTTAGTCCAAGGACTCCTGCTACGATATCCTCATCCATGTTGTTTCCTACCATCAGACATTCTTCAGGTTTGTGTCTAACGATCTCCAGAGTCTCTTCATAATACTTGAGGTTTGGTTTGCAGAAGTGCATTGTCTCATAGCAGGTAATTAGCTTATATGGGAAGCCTTGAATTCCACCCCATCTCATCCGCTCCAAAATAGCCTCAACCGGAAAGACTGCATTTGTGGCAATAACCACATCATAGCCTTCTTGAAACAGAGACTCCAGCATTGCGCTGGCTTTGGGATGAGGTTGAACCCCGAGGGCATCCTTAAGCTTAGTAAATTCGTTTGCGTAGAAATCTCCGAATACAGGAACAAGGATATCTTCCGGTACAGTGACTCTTTGAAAAAAATCCTCGAAAAAGACTTGACTGTTTGACCGTGAAGGGTCTCCGTTTATTATCATGGCTTCAGTTGACGCAACAAGCGCTTCAGCAAACTGCAGAGGTTCCACTAACGGGGCTACTGCCTTCGTAATGGCTTTGAAGTACTCCTTCAAGAAATCGTCGTATTCAAAGTGAACCAGTGTTCCATCAAGGTCAAAAAGAACGCAACGAATCACCTTACCACCGCCTAATAGGGTTATGAAAGAATCAGTTACGGCCTGGCCAGTCGTGAATATTCTGAGACTTCCTTCTTAAAGAGCTTGGCCAGATGCCGCGTGAGCTCGCCTGGTTCCCCATTCCCTATAGGCTGTCTGTCAACAGCAACTACAGGCATGACTTCTATGGACGTATTAGTTACGAATACTTCATCCGCTGACATCAGGACTTCAGGACTATAGAAGTCTTCAACGACGGTAATACCGTCTCGACGTGCCAGATCACAGACTACTGCTCTGGTTATTCCTGAGAGTATCCAGTTCCCTTCAGGCGCTGTATGTAACTTGCCGGATCTTACGGCAAATACGTTAGAAGTCGTACCCTCTGTTACACGGCGGTCATCTCTTACCAAGATTGCCTCAAATGCCTCCGCGCGTGTTGCTTTGTCTTTCGCAAGCACATTCGGTAGAAGACAGAGGCTCTTGATATCGCATCTTAACCAACGCTCATCGCGGGTTGTAATTGCTGATACTCCGTTTTCATATAGGTTTTCCGGGATAGGCCGTGCTCTACGAACAGTTAATACCAGTGTAGGTTTGATGTTGTCCGGAAAATCATGCTTCCTGGGTGCGTATCCCCGGGTAATCTGCAAATAGACCAAGGAGTCTTGCCAACCACATCGCCGGACGGCTTCATATATGAGTCCTTCCAGCTCTTGTCGACTACCTGGTAAAGAAAGGGACAGCATGCTCAGGCTTCTTTCCAAGCGGTCCAAATGGGCCTCGCGGGCGAAAGGTATACCACCATAAGCCTTTATTACCTCATATACTCCGTCACTGAACTGAAAACCCCTGTCTTCCACTGATACTTTGGCTTGCTCAATCGGCATGAAAACCCCGTCAAGATATGCAATGCCTTCCAATGTTATTCCCCGCCTTCCGCATCTTTCGCAAGAAACTCATAGAACGCAAGAAAATGAAAACACTATTCACGGAGGATTGGTAAGATGGACTTAACGGACACAGACAATCACGAGACACTGGCACGAGCTCTATTCTCAATAGCAGTTGAACGCTGGCATCCCTCCATTGTCAATTATGAGCTGGCAGAAATTGACTGCATCCTCTCATCATACTCTATTCTGGGGAGAGCGCTTTCTGATTCGGGAATACCGGCTTCTGAAAAACGGGAAATCATCACTGACGTATTTGGAAGCATTCTTTCCCCAATCTCCCTGGGTTTACTTGACCTCTTAGTTGAGGAAAACAGAATTCATATGGTAAAGGATATTTCTAAGTCATATAGACATCTTCTGAAATAGTGCCTTTCCTTCATGGATGTTAATACTCCCTACTTGTGAGTAATCCTACCTGTTTCTTTCAAGTAGTCAAAAAAAGTCTCTGCATCAGCGAATACCTTTGTGCAATGAAACTTAAGGAATGGACTGACTCGCTCCTTAAACACGGCATGCACTTCCTTGTTATTCGTGGAACCATATATGATCTCGCAGAGCACGCCCGGAGACGTCTTGTCAGTAGGGTAATACACAACGACTATGTCGCTCTGGTCAATGAGCATATAGTCACGGACAACAGTCTGATCTTCTACCTTGGCTTTCTCAGTATCAGTAAGGCTGAAATCCTTACTGAGCTTGGATAAATAATACTCTTCTTCGGCGTCTCCGGAACCTACTGTCCCATAGGTCAGCTCAGTATCTTCTACAGCCAGAGGATCAAAGACCTCAAAGTATTCTCTCAGTTTATCCCGAAACTCCCTGACCTCTTTCATTTTCTGTGTATCATCAATCATCAGGGTTATCGGGAAACTCAGATAGACTTTTGTCATGTCAGGCTTGAACATAAGGTTGTATATGGTTGTGGCAGGTTGCTCTATAGCGACTACATAGTGCGGCTTTCGCTGGAAAGATGCCATCATCTTCGTGACAAATATCTCTTCATCACGCCATATCAAGATATCTTTCAGCGTTAGGCGCCCTTTCCATGCGGGGGATTCGTGAAGCCTTCTTGATACGTTCAGTACACTGTCGATTACTGTCACATAGAGATCCGGTTGGAGTTCATTCAAGTAATGAACGTCAAATGCAGGCATAAGATAATTCTTCCAGCGAAAACACCCGTGTGTGCTTATGATGCAGTGTTCCACTTTCTCGGTCTCTTTAAGAATCTCTTCAAATACCGCTGCGCGCAATGCTCTAAGACTTGAAGGAGCGAGGTCAAGGATTTTTTCGGGACTTGTGGGGCACTCAAGTTCCTCTGCCTTCTTGAACATTAGATCCCCGATATTGTAGAGATGGATCTTTACGCCGAGACGTTCAGCTTCATCCACTACTCGCTTAAGGTAGTCCAGTTTTCCGGAACCGCTTGTGCCGGTACATATGACTTTCATAGGTTATTCCTCCTCATGATGACATCGTGCTCAGGCCTAACCGGCTGAAAGCTTCTGCATGATCACTGCGGTAAGCTTGATGCCATCCACGAAATCGGCGGTATTTATGTTTTCATTGGAACTTGCCGCACGAGAGTCATTATTTGCGATGCTCAAACCTACTGCAGGTATACCCAGTCGTGATATTGTCTGAACCACCGGGCTTATATTGTCGGAGTCACGTAATACTACGGGATTACGTTGATAGAAATCTGTTACTGCCTCACTGACTACACGTGCTATGTCAGATTCAGAACCATCGCCTGTGAGGCGTGGGCTGTCTGTTAAGGTCAGCTCAAGTCTGCCCTCATCATCTCGACTCCCTGCCGTGTAAATACATGTATCTGCACGAAACATGTCCGGACGGTGAGAAGCTACTCGCAGCAGGGTGGGACTGCCAATTCCAGCTTCTCCTTCTACAATGAACTTCACTGTTAGGGTAGGCGCCTCTCTGATCTTGATGAAAGCCTCAACTGCCTTCATCCTTGCCACAAGATCGCCTTTGCCATCTGCTGCGCCTCTCGCATAGATTTTGCCTGCATCGATTATAGCATTGAACGGTTGATAATCCCATTCACTAAGAGGTCCGGGTGACCTGACATCGTAGTAGTTATAGAAGAGAAGAGTTTTGTCGGCATCACCTGAGACCTTCGCATACAGAATGGGGGCTCGCCCTCGCTTGGGTTGGATTACTTCTACATTGCAGGAAATCCCTTGTAGAAGGTCTTTTACCATAGCAGCTGTCTCTTTGAGAGCTTCATTATCAGCAGAGACCGACGGCTTCCTGAGTAATGCCTGTAGTTCCCGAACATATATCGCGCTGGACTTATCTATGAAGTCAAATACCTTCTCCATCTACATCGTCTTGTTGTCTTTTCGTCCGGACCGTCATGATTTCTAAGACTTGGATGATCTTGCCTTAGATGTCAGGATCAGTGCTGCCTCAGACAGGCCGGCCAATACCGGTGATAGTATTCCCGCAACTGTCAGTTGAATGAGATACATAAAACACCTAAAACCCTTATGAATGTCAGGGAGATAGAAAGCGTAAGCAGAACCTTCAGTCACAACAAAGACGGCAATATGAGCAAAAAGGGCAAGGGCCACGAAGCAGAAACCTATGAGACCTATAAAGAACCCTTGTCCACCTTTGCCATGGTCTTTCCTTCCTGAGACAACCCATCCGATGATAACAGCAGTCAATGTCGCACATGCTATTGAATCTGCAATCCGGCTGTGATAGAAGCCGGTGAACTCCGAGAGACTCAAGATAGCGCTTGACGAAAGCAGGGTTCCTTTTATGAACATCAACCCATAGTAGGCAGTGAAATAGCAGAACACTCCAATTACGGCAGCGGCAACATCCTTTATGTCTCCCTGTAGAAACATTGTCGTGATGAATATTAGTAATACGGCAATAACGGCAAGAATCGGAATTGATATAAGTCTCGAAGCGCTTACCAGGCCTGATCTGGCCTTTCTCATGACAGAAATAATGTCTTCGTCAATGCTGAGAGCAGTCAGAGAGGCGCTTCTGTAATCTCCGTCGTTGTGTAGGAGGAACGCATCGAAAAGTGACCAATCCTCAATGGCCGGCCTGCTCAGGGTATTCATGTACTCAAGGGCAAATCTAGCTCTTGCAGCGGTTTGTCTGATAGTTATCTCTGACAGTGTATGATCCGGCAAGTCCAGCACGCCATACATGACTTCACCTTGCGAGTGGGTAGGCATGGAAATGCCTAAGAGACTTGCGCATGTAGGAGCAATGTCCACCAAGCGCCCGGAAATCCACTGAATGGTTTCAGGAGGGTTTTCAGGTGTCATGATTCCCGCCCCTGCAGCCACCAATAACGCATCCCCGGTATTTTTGGAAAATCCAAATAAAGTGTCATGCGTTAAGTACGAACTGCCGGATACGAAAACTACTGTACCGGAACTAAGATCAACTGCTTCCGAGATATCGCGTAGTCTCATGTCGATACTCGCCGCAGTTTCTTCCCGTGTAATACGTTGTTGAACAGAGCCTGTTGAAGAATACGTAAAATCCCTTTCAGGAAGGAAACTTACGAGAATAAGCTGGGATTTTCCTTGTGTAATCTCGGTGATAGCGTCTTTGAGGATAGCGTTGTTTGTCTCAGTATTTGATACTTTGTCATCAGGCCCACGGTATGCGCCTTGTGTCACCGAATGCCCAAACAGGGGTTTCCATTTGTTATCTCCAATAATCACTGTATTGAGGCCTGCTCTGTGAGCTGATGACCAAAGGCTGTCAATCATGACCCTGTCGCTGAACCAGTTAGTGATGACTCCGGATATCTCCGGCAGTGCACCTGTCATGAGGACAGTCGAAGCCGGTATATGAGCAAGTCCTCGGCTCCCCCGGAGAGACACTGCAACCCCGCGACCGGCAATGTCTTTTACGGTAAGCATGGCTTCAAAGTCTTGGGACTGAAGCCCGTCGACAATAACAAGGACGAGACGTTGGGCAAGTGGCTGAGACCTAAGGCCAGGCTCCACCTGAAAGGTGTAAGGACTTTTGTACAAGAGAACACTTCGGACACTGGAGTCCAAAAGACACCACGAACCGAAACCAAGCAAGACTAAGACAATAGAAAGGGTTGCAGCAAGGGTTTTCTTGTCAGTTAATAAGCTGTCCAATTTCAGTTGCACTCTCATTACTCATTCGATTTCGACAAATGTCTGATATTCCCTTCAACATGAAGGAGTAGACTGGACTGATGAGATTTTCAGCCATCTCTGAGTAAGCTCAAGGACGATGGAGTCAGGTACAGGCAGACTACCGAGACCTAGCGGTTCTTCAGGGCTTACGTTGTGAAAATCACTTCCTCCCGTCACAATGAGGCCGCGACTTTTTGTAAACTTCAGCCACTTCTTGGTTGTCTTCTTGCTATGGGTTGGATGATACGCTTCAATCCCTTCCAACCCGATACCGATTAGGTCTTCTATGAAGCTGAAAGGGATATCGGTCCCGGGGTGGGCCAACACAGGCACTCCTCCTGAGTCTCTCACAAATCTCACAGCGTCCTCAGGGGAAAGACCGCGATGCTCTACATAAGCGAGACCTTTTTTGCCAAGGTATCTTTGGAAATCCCCGTACCTCTTGTCAGGTCGTGCAAAACCCAGGTTAACCATGGCTCTGAATATCTGATTTCTTCCGGTGAATCCTTCTTTGCCCAGGCTGAGAACATATTCCAGTGGTATGTCCATCCCCAGAGCCTTGAGGCGGCGAAGGATTTCGGCAGATCTTTCTTGACGCCCTTTCTTGAGCATGTCCAACACTTCATGGAGCTTAGCTGAAGTCATATCTATATAGAAGCCCAGGATATGGACTTCTGCATTTTCTATGTCTGTGGAAAGCTCTACTCCGGGTATGACAGAAACCCCTAACTCTTCCCCTGCCGAAAGAGCTGAAGGGACACCCAGGACACTGTCATGATCAGTTAAGGCCAGGGCTGAGACTCCTCTCGCTTTTGCCATGAGCACGAGTTCTCTCGGAGAGTGCGCTCCATCGGATACGTTTGAATGGACGTGCAAGTCTACTGCCAAAGTCTTCCCCCCTTATTCCCGGATTTCACCTTCTGTGTCTGAATCGTGATGGTTCGGACACAGCAGGTGGGTTGCCTTAGCGGCAACCCACCTGCTTTCATCTAAGAAATGTGAATCGCCACTCGGTTAGTCACCGGCGACTTTGTTTTTCAAGGTCTTACCTGCTTTAAATGCCGGAACTCTACATGCAGGAATCAAAATTTCCTTTTTTGTCCTGGGGTTTCTGCCTACACGCTCGGCACGCTCTCGCACTTCAAAACTTCCGAACCCGGTCAATTGGACCCTTTCGCCTGATGCCAGAGCCTCTCCTATAGCATCAAGTGTAGCTGCTATGATCATGTCCACATCTTTCTTTTTTGCGCCTGTTTTCAGAGCGACGTTATTTACCAAATCTGCCTTGTTCAAGTTTATTCCTCCTCACAGAACACTTGCTTGGATTACACCGGTCGTGCCTAGTTCTTATGCCATTTGCTATTCGCTGTTGTTACGCTTTTCCCTGCATATTTCGACCAAAAATGTTAAGAAACCGCGATATTTCCACAATATTTCTAGGACAGAGAGTTCTATGGGCCAGGAATTGGAAAGGACAATTCAATAACATCCCCGGATTTGCCGGGTGAACCCATGTGGACACCGTTGTATATCAGAACAACACCCCCTGCATTGCCCAGCCTCATTCGGATTTCATGCTTGCCTTTCCAGGTGTTGGTTTCACCGGGTAGCATAGTCTTTTCGAAGACCCTATGTCCGTCAACTATAATTTTTGCCCAGCATCGCTCAGTGACTACTGCAGTAAGTTCGTGAATGTCCAAAGAAGTGTCAAAAGGTATTTCCGGAATGTCACGGGAATTGTGTTGGAGAGCTGATATATCTGCCGATATATCTAGGGCATCTACTGTATCGACATCCGGCTCCCCCTGTGGTCTCCACAAAACCAGTGCGATAACAGCGATTACAACGATTATGAGGCCTATGGTGACAACAGGATGCACTCCGCCTGACTTATGCCGTTTCCGAGTATCCGCTTTACCTCGGTCATTGATTTTTGTTTGCTCAATCTCGGAGTCCTTGCAAATACGGTCATATTCGGAGACGAGTTCATCACCTTCCAGGCCTACCGCCTTTGCGACATTCTTCAGAAAACCTCTTGCGTACACGTCTCCGGGTAGTTCATGAAGCCTGCCTTCCTCCATGGCAATGAGATACGCTACACGTATCTTGGTAGCATCATGCACGTCCTCTATAGATAGGCCCAAGCTCTCGCGGGCCTTTCTCAGGCGGTCTCCGAGGGTTTCCATGGTGTCCTCAACCTCCTGAAATCGTTGAACCGAAGTCACTCTCACACCTTATCTTGAGAAGCCTCCCATCGCTCCAGCGACATAAGGACTTTCCTTGGCTTACTGCCTTCATACGGGCCTACTATTCCCAGGGACTCCATGGAGTCAATGATCCGTGCTGCCCTTGTATAACCTATTCTGAATCTGCGTTGTAGCTTTGAAATAGACGCTTCCTCTGTTTCAAGAATCAGTCTGACTGCATCTTCGAACAGCTGGTCCTCTTGGCCAATGTTCTCGCCGTCAATTGTCTCACGTATTATGCTCTCAGCAACGTAAGTAGGCTGGGCCTGCGCCCTGACAAAGTCGACAATGGATTCAATTTCAGAGTCAGAGACAAATGCCCCCTGAGCCCTAATGGGTTTTGGCGCACCTACAGGAAAGAATAACATGTCTCCCCTGCCCAGAAGCCTTTCTGCTCCCCCCATGTCCAGAATCACCCTGGAATCCACCTGAGACGGTACGGCGAAGGCTATCCGGGAAGGGATATTCATCTTAATAATACCTGTGACAACATCTGCTGAAGGTCTCTGAGTGGCAACCACCAGGTGAATACCGGCTGCTCTTGCCATAAAGGCTAGCTGGGATACTATGTCTTCGACGTCTTTTTGAGCTACCAGCATTAAGTCTCCGAGCTCATCTATTATGACTATTATGTAAGGCAGCGGGGTTGCATTCTCATCAGAGAGCTTACCTGATGTGCAAAGGGAATTGTATCTGTCGATATGCCTTACTCCGGTTTCCTCCAATAATTTGTAGCGATTGTCCATTTCCTCAGCAACCCACCGCAGGTACCCTCCTGCTTCTTTCGTGTCAGTCACAACCGGAGCGAGCAAATGCGGAATGCCGTCATAGACGCTTAGTTCAACTCGTTTCGGGTCAATCATAAGGAACTTAACTTCGTCAGGTGTGGCTTTAAAAAGCAGGCTTGCAATGAGTGTATTAAGACAAACGCTTTTGCCTGAACCGGTGGCTCCGGCTACCAATAGATGGAGCATACCTGCAAGGTCAGCGACTACAGGTTTTCCCGCTATGTCCATACCAAGAGCTATTGCCAGCTTATTACGATTTGATTGAAACTGCGAAGACTGGACTACCTCTCTGAGAAATACCATAGATACTTCAGGATTCGGCACTTCGATGCCTATGGCGGACTTCCCCGGAATCGGAGCTTCCAGACGAATACCTGTAGATGCCAGAGCAAGAGCAATATCATCTGTCAGGCTCACTATTTTGCTGACTTTTATCCCGGGTGCAGGCGACAGTTCGTATCGAGTTACCACAGGCCCCATGTCAACCTGTGTGACTTTGCCTTTTACTCCAAAGCTCGCTAAGGTGTCTTGCAGTAACTTGGAGTGATCAGGCACTTCACCTTTTTTGGACTTCCCGGATCTTGCAGGGTAGCCCAAAAGCGTTACCGGAGGCAGGACATAGCCATGGGACTCCGCAGGCAATTCCTTCTTTCCAGGAACGAAAGCTATCTTTTCTGTCTCTTCAGACGTAGCAGGTTTGGGCTGTCGTCGCTTGCCGGCCCTGGTCTTCTTTGCGGGTTTCTCAGTATCTTCCACAAGTTGCTCAGGTTCACGGTCCAATTCAAAGAAAGGCAAAAGGATCTTTTTTGCTACAATACGCAGTATTCTAAGGGGTTTGATAAGAAGGCCTGCTAAGAGCTGAACTCCTAGGATCAAAATACGCCCGGACTCTCTGACGAGAATAGGGATTGACATGTCCGACAGAAGACTTAAGCCGGCGACAATAACAAACCAGAGTACGATTCTGGCACCGGCTGAACCACACGCCCACCGGAGTCCGTCAAATATCCAGGCTCCGATAGCGCCTGACCGGGCTATCCCCAGTGTTGACAAGACAATGAACATGAAACCTAAAAGGCGAGGAAGGATAACTTGCCCGTCACTTCCCAGTACAAGTTCGACACCTACATACAACACTATGATTGGGATTAGAAATGCCCATTTACCGGCAACAAGCCTCAGGCCGTATGCTACCTGCATACCTGCAGCTCCTGCTGCTCCAACCGGCCCACGCAACTCCACATAGAGGGAAACTAACGCAAGGATGCCCAGAGTGACAGTGACAACCCCGAGAATCCCCAAATAACGGAATGTCCTATCAGGCGTGCCTGCTTGCTTCCTTGCGCGCTTATTATCGTCCAATGTAACCCTGGCCATAGGCATCCTCCCTTACCTCTATAGCAGGTTCTACGTATTCCGCGTAAACTCCTTCATATCCGCGCCACCGAGAGTGTAGTTTACGCTGCGACTGCAAAGAGATATCAAGAAAAGTCACTCTTGAAGGGAGACGGTGTTTTGAACGACTGCATCAGCAAGGTTAACTGCATGGTCAGCGAGACGCTCAAGGTTGTCCAACACTTCAATATAAATAACAGCGGAAGCCGGCAAGCAAGTTCCGTCGTTAAGGCGCTTGAAGTGATTGTCTCGGAGTCTGGCCTCAATGTCATCTATGATCTTCTCTTTTTCCCACACATCTTGAGCCAGGGCAGGGTCATTTCTCTCCAATGCATTCACTGCATCAGACAGGATTGCGTCTACACGCCGAAACAGATCAGCGAGTTCAGACTTGGCTTCATCGGAAAAGTCGATACGCTTCTCCGCCCTGTAAGACGCGAAATTACCCATGTTCACGGCATGGTCTCCGACACGCTCAATATCGTTTACAACATGTAACATCCCGGCTACCTGTGTTGACTGCCGGTGTGTCAAAGACCCCTGAGACATAAGAGTAGAAAGGTAGAAGATGATCTCACTTTGCAGATTATCCACGATTTCTTCATGACTCTCTATAGTCTTTAGGATGTTCTCCGGCGAGTCCGACAAGAGCGCTTTCCCTGCGTCACTAAGCATCTCTTGGGCGATCTTCGCCATTCTCACGAGTTCCTGCACGGAAAGCTGAATGGCAGCTGAAGGCGTTCTAAGCATTCTCTTGTCAATGTACTTCGGACCATGCTCAATTATCCGTTCCTCACCCGGGTAGAGAGTCACCACAATTCTGGCAAGCAAGCCTGCCATAGGTAACCACACCAGCGTATTGAGGATGTTGAAAGATGTATGAGCATTGGCTATCAGGCGTGAAACACCGCCAAACGGGGTCAGCCATACTACGACTTTACTGAACACGGGAAGGAAAGCAAGGCCGAGGACCGTTCCGAATACATTGAAGAGGACGTGGGCAAGAGCAGTTCTCCTCGCAGACAGGCTTGCTCCCATACTGGCAAGAACTGCAGTGACACAGGTTCCTATGTTATCGCCGAATAGAATAGGCAGGGCTGTCTCGAAGGTAATCAGCCCTTGAGATGCAGCAGCCATCAAGATTCCAATGGTTGCGCTTGAACTCTGAATGACGATCGTCATGATAATGCCTGCCAAAACCCCGAGCAATCGATGCTTTCCCACTATCGCCACAAGCTGAACCAATGACGGATTAGCGCTAAGAGGCTTCATAGCTTCAGTCATAACCGTCATGCCGAGGAAAAGGATAGCGAACCCCAGGATGATTTGGCCGAAGTACTTATGTGTTCTCTTTTTGCTGAATATGAAAATGATGGCTCCCAAGCCAATTGCCGGAAGGGCAAAATCCGATAATCTAAAAGCTATTAGCTGGGCAGTCATGGTTGTGCCGATATTTGCGCCCATAATTACTCCGACAGCTTGCGTCAGAGTCATAAGGCCTGCGTTCACAAAGCTGACCAACATGACTGTAGTGGCAGCTGAACTTTGGATAATCCCGGTAACCAGGGCGCCTACCAAAACGCCCATCCATGTTTTGCTGGTGAGCGCCTTTAGAATTCCCCTGAGTTTATCCCCGGCAGCCTTCTGCAATCCATTGCCCATCTGAACCATTCCGTATAGGAACAGACCAAGGCCACCTATTAGTCCGGCGATAGGAGTTATTGTCACGAGCGTGCCCCCTCATCCACGATGTAACAGCGATATCAACCGGTCAAATAACCGACCAGATAATTACTGATATCCCTAAAACCCACGTATATACTGCAAATATTGTTAGCTTACTTCGCTTCACAGCTGTCAACACCAGGCGTATCGCCAAGTAACCCGAAATAATGCTGGTAACGAACGCCAAAAGGATAGGAAAACTCGAACCTGCGGCGAACCCCAATGCGTCCACATCTTTTAGCTCCAGGATCCCTGCGCCAAGAATCACCGGTATGGATAGAAGAAATGAGAAGCGTGCAGCATCCTCTCTACGCAGTCCTACAGAGAGGCCGGTGCTTATCGTCGCGCCTGAACGGGAAAACCCAGGAGCGATGGCAAATCCCTGAGCTATACCTATGGAAAGAGCCTTCTGTAACGTGAGATCAGCGGGTTTGATGCGGCTCCTGGATAAGAATTCGCCTAGCCAAAGCACGGTTCCTGTAGCCACAAGAAAGATCCCCACAGCCAGTTTGGAAGAGAACAGCATGTACACCAAGGGTTTGAACACCATTCCCATAATTGCCGCAGGTACACTGGCAATGACAATGAAAATCGCCATCTTACGATAATCGTCTTTGGAGATAGCGGATCTTATGCAAACGCCATGGAAGATATCAACGACAATACCAACGGTTGCGTTTATCAAAGCCCTTACATCTTCGCGAAAAACCAGAAAAACCGATATTAACGTGCCCAGATGCATTAGGACATCGAAACTAAGCAACGCTTCCTCTACGTGGAGGAGCTCACGGACGATAACCAGATGTCCTGAGCTTGACACAGGAAGGAATTCTGTTAAGCCTTGAACTACAGCGAGTATCATTGCGCTTCTTACATCCATTTACGTCTTCCTTTCATGAGATCCACAAACTGCCTGCCCCATGGGAATATCACCAAAATGGACATCAAGTTTAACAAGGTGTGTGCATTTGCCAGTCTGTATCCGGGATCTGCCGGTGATACAACACTAACCATTGTTACAAAGGCATTGAAAACAGGAAGAACTGTAACTACTCCTATCAGGTTGAACACCAGATGGAGTCGAGACGTGAATCGACCGGCAGACGATGCCCAAAGACCGGCAATCAAAGTCGTCACACACGTGCCGATGTTACTTCCTAACGCCAAGGATACGGCCGATCTCAAGTCTACCAAACCTTCGCGGACAAGTCCAACAAGTATTGCTGTAGCGGCACTGGAACTCTGGATGATTCCGGTAAACACTGCACCTGCCAAAACGCCGAAAAGAGGAATCTGTCCAAATACAATCAGGGCGTGAAGGATATCAGGTACCTCGGCAAGCCATGCCAGCGCCGAACCGGTAACTTCCACTCCTTCAACGATACATCCTAAGCCGAGAAACACCAGAGCAGTATCACTTCCCGATCTCTTCCTCATCAAGACATACACGAGAACGCTGATAACCAACACCAAGGGGCCTGGAATCCCAACGCGGAAAGCCACGATGTATGATGTCAGGCACGTCCCCAGGTTGGCGCCCATTATTATGTAGAAGGCTTGGTAAACATCAATTACTCCTGAGTCCACCAGGCTGACGACAATGACTGTGACTGTGCTTGAGCTCTGTATCGCCGAGGTCACCAAAGTGCCTACGATTACTGCTGTAACGGGTTTCGGGGTAAGTGCTCTAAGCGCTTTCTCCACCCGGATGCCTATCTTCCGCCTAAGTCCCTTTCGGAGAAAGGCCATTCCCGCAAAAAAAAGCAGCATTCCACAAAGCAGTCGACAGACAGAAGCAACCATCTCGTGTGACTCCTTCAGGGCTTCTCTGTCAATATATGCTGGGAATACCATGCATATTATAGCATAGCAGTGGTGAAGGAGGAAGCCTGAAACAGGCGAATCTTCCTGCCTGGGGAGAAGTGAGGGTTAAGATAATGACTTGGATCCGTGCTTATTACCCTGACGATTACTGCTTCTTCCAAGGAGACGGGTTCAACTGTCAGAGTCACCCCCTCCAGTTGGATATCAACGAATTGTCTTTCTTGTTCCAGGCCTTCTAGCACAGTCTCAATAGGAAGGACAGTGTAAAGGATCATTGCAGAGGACCGCCTCCGTCCACCGGCATTTCAGGGAAAGAGCTATCAGCTCTTGGCTTTTGACGCTTTTCCTGTATCAGTTTTTCAAGGACTCTCAGCGCGTCACTGAGGCCGCCTACTTCGTCAATCAAACCAAGCGTCACTGCGTCCACACCCACCAGCACAGTTCCGACGTCCCGGACCAATTCGCCTGTGCGGAACATCAGTTCACGGAGCTTATCCTGAGTGATTGTGGAGTGTTCTGAGACGAACTTGATTACCCTGTCTTGCATTTTCTCAAGATACTCATAGGTTTGCGGCACTCCGATAACGAGTCCTGAGAGCCGAAGCGGATGGATTGTTACAGTCGCAGTGGAAGCAATGAATCTGTACTTGCAGCTGACTGCAATCGGTAATGCAATAGAATGCCCGCCGCCTAAGATCAATGAAACAGAGGGCTTTGACAGAGTATCGATCATTTCAGCGATAGCCAGTCCTGCTTCTACGTCTCCTCCTACTGTGTTCAAGACTACAAGCAATCCCTCTACAGACGGGTTCTGCTCTACCGCCACGAGTTGCGGGATGACATGCTCGTATTTGGTGGTTTTGTTTTGAGGGGGTAGAATAATATGGCCTTCGATCTGTCCGATTATGCTCATTACATGCACATTGCTGACAGGCTGTGGCGGTGTGCGGGCTTCTCCGAAAGTTGTTATTGCCTGGGTTATAGCCTTCTCTTCCTGCGGTTCAGGTGAAGGCTCAGCCTCCATTCGTTGCTTGATGTTCGCCTCCTTCGATGCCTCAATTCCAGGTGTACCGAGATCCAGCCTGTTCCGGGCGGACAGGTAGAACATATCATTCGCCTCCGCTATGTCTGCATCAAGTGTGGATAAATCATGCGCTGCTAACTATTATGCTGACACAAGCGGTAAATGATTCATAGTTCTACCCTGCTCCAAAGTTTATCGCCGGCAACTCGGAGAACCCTTAATCCGGATCCAAGAATGAGAGCGATGATGGCGCCTGATATGACTTGTGCGACAAGGCCTGAATATCCTCTCCTAAACAAAACGTAAACCAGGTATCCTATAAGGAACAAGGCTACCATGCCGATAAGCATACCAATAACTGTATTCAGGTTGGACTTAATAGCTCTCTGTTGATCTGTCCAATCAAGCATCGGGCGTGCCATGTCCAGCAAAACACCCCAGATACATAATGCGCAAGAAGAAGCAATTCCAAGGCTCACTCCTATGATGAGGCTTGCTATAGGCAACCGGGCAATGTACTCAAAAACCGCCAACCCGGGAATGGCGCCTGCTACGATCATGATCTCGGCAGCCAAAGCCTTTCCCATGGCTGCCGCATGCCCTGAAATGGGTTGAGATCTGAGAAACCATATGTTCGCCTTGCCCTCCCTTGAAAAGGGGGAAAATGGAATTCCTGAGAACGCGGTAAGCATGAAGAAATATGCCGCGACAAGAAGCGCTCCTATACTATGGAACTCGGGCATCGTGGCCAGAGAGTCCCATAATCCCGCCATCTGCGGATCATTGCCCATGACAAGTAATACCACAAACATCACGGGAAACATCAAAAAGCCGATGAATCCATTGAGGACGAATACAGGAGTCCTTGAAAACAGCTTCATTTCAGTTACTGCCAGAGATAGTAAAGGAGTTCTTTTGGAAAATCCATGTCTTCCCTGCTTGTCTACTAAGGCGCCGCGCCTTGATGTGGGAGCCTCAAACCCTGACAGGACGCCTTGGTAGAAGAACCGGTCTCCAAGAGCCAGAAACAGGCCGAAGCTTACAGCGCCTACACCCAGAAAGAGGCAAAGACTCAATAAGCCCATCGAAGTTCCTGCCTCAGAGACAGCCCAGGTAGCCCAGATGCTAGGAGGAAATTGCCGTCCCATGACGGCAACCAGGCTATTGGCCTGAGAAAGCATTTGCATAATGAACTCTTGTTCATCGCCGCGGGCGGGCAACTTTGTTTGTAAATACAATTGAACACCTATTATCAGGCCTGTAAGAAGGAAACCCCCGATGATAGTCAGAATATCCTTGCGTTTTGTAAAGCCTACGACTCTCATTAGAATAACAGAAAGTATCGAGGCGATTGCAATAGGAATCACGGGGAGTGTGAGAAATACGATAATCGCCGAAAGTGCATAGCTAATCAGACTGACATCTGCCCTCATACCATAGGCTACAAAGATAGGAGTGATGAACACCAAAAGACCCAGGTACTCATTGCACAGAATGACTGCGAACTTAGAGGCCAGTACTTCCCATGGCCGGAGAGGTAGCGGAATCAATACGGGAAGGTCATTTGAGAAATAAAAGACTGCTATGACCAGAGCGACACCGAGAATTAGCATGAGGAATTGGGCAGCCAGGATTCCGGTAGTCAGAGTAAGGGCTTCCTGATTAATGATAGCAGCTTGGGAGTAGAAAGCGCATGCCAGTTTGTAGACGCCAAATGACAAGACCAGAGCAGTCATGATGATAGACACCACTATGAGTATGCCTTCCCATAACCTCTGGCGCTTCTCGAGGTAGTAGTACCGCGAATGTGATATAGCGAAATTCATGTTGAGTTGAGCCAGTATCAATGAGAGAAGACGGCCCTTCACACTAATCCGCCTCCTCCGGCAAGGTCAATTCAAGGAATATGTCCTCAAGGCTTTCGTCAGTCTCATTGCTCAGCTTGCGGAGCTCATCCATAGAGCCACAAGCAATAAGTTTTCCCTTGTCAATAATGCCTACCCTGTCACAGAGACGTTCTGCAACTTCAAGAATATGGGTGGAAAAAAATACTGCATACCCTTGGTCACAGTGACTGCGCATAAGATCCTTGAAAAGCCGCGAAGATCTGGGATCGAGGCCTACCATGGGTTCATCAAGTATGAACAGAGGAGGATTGTGGAGCAAGGCTCCTGTCAGCGCCAGTTTCTGCTTCATGCCGTGGGAGTAGCTTTGTATTAAGTCCTTTACCTCAGAGGTCAAATCGAACATCGAAAGCAGGTCGTTTATGCGTCTTGTCCTCTCAGCGGCGGACACACCGTAGATATCTGCTACCAGATTCAGATATTCGAGCCCTGTCAGCCTGTTGTATAGGTTGGGGTCATCAGGCACAAAGCCCATTCTCATCTTGGCGGACACCGGGTCTTTGACTATATCATGGCCGTCTACGATAATTCGCCCGTTATCCGGCATGAGGAGCCCGACTATCATCTTAATTGTAGTGGTTTTGCCTGCCCCGTTAGGTCCGAGAAACCCAAAGATTTCTCCGGGCCTAACTTCAAGGCTCAGGCTGTCCACTGCCTTAGTCGAGCCTCCTCTATAAGTCTTTGAGACACCTTCAAGTTTCAGCAGACAAGCATTGCCGGCTTTTACCACCCGCCGTACCCCCCCATACGAAACGAATATCGTGTTATTCGCTCCTGGAAATCCGTGCCTATCTACACTTCCATTACCACCGGGAGTATCATAGGTCTTCTCCTTATCTTGTGGTAGAGAAATGCAGCAAGGGACTCCCTGATCTTGTTCTTGATTGAGTTCCATTCGGTGACTCCGTCGGAGCTACACTTGGCTATGACTTCACCGACTTCAGCTTCAGCTTCCTTCATAAGCGCCTCAGATTCTCTCACATACACAAATCCTCTGGAGACGATGTCCGGCCCTGCAACGACCTTGCCTGTTTGCTTATCTATGGTAACTACGACCACCATGATGCCGTCTTGGGCCAGCACCTTCCTGTCGCGGAGGACTACATTACCTACATCTCCCACCCCAAGCCCGTCCACAAGGACTTGTCCTGCCTCTACCTTGCTGCCACGGCAGGCGCGCCCGGAAGAGTCCAACTCAAGGACATCACCGTTTTCCAGAATGAACGTATTCTCGCCGGGTATTCCCACTTGCTCTGCAAGTTGCGCATGTTTTACAAGGTGTCTGTACTCGCCGTGAACAGGGACAAAGTACTTTGGACATGTCAAGTTGATCATGAGTTTGAGCTCTTCTTGACTTGCATGTCCTGAAGCATGCACACAAGAGAACTTATCATAAACTACATCAGCGCCTTGTTTGAAGAGGTGATTGATAGTCCTCCCGATATCCTTCTCATTACCGGGTATCGGCGACGCAGATATGATAATCGTGTCTCCCGGACGAATACCGACCCTCTTGTGGGTGGCCATTGCCATACGAGTCAGGGCTGACATTGGCTCCCCTTGCGTGCCTGTTGTAATAATAGTCAGCCTGTCAGCACGCATCCTGTCCACTTCTTCCGTGGGTATCAGCATTCCGTTGGGTATATCCAAATATCCGAGGTTAGATGCGATTTCCACCGTGTTTTCCAGGCTTCGCCCAATAACCGCTATTCTTCGGCCGAACTTCCATGAAGCATCGATCACTTGCTGAATCCGGTGGATATTCGACGCGAACGTAGCTACGATAATTCGCTGTTCAGCTTTGCTGAATTGCTCTTCGAAGGCTTCGCCTACATCCCTTTCGGACATGGTGTACCCGGGACGTTCCGCGTTTGTTGAGTCGGACAGCAGGCACAATACGCCTCTTAGTCCAAGCTCCGCGAATTTGCGAAAATCAGGTGTTTCCGTAAAAATCGGTGTTTGATCAAACTTGAAGTCTGCTGTATGCACAATAATGCCGACAGGTGTGGAGATTGCAAGGGCAACGACGTCAGCGATACTATGACTTACACGGATAAACTCGACGGTAAACGGGCCTATATTGACTCTGTCACCTGCCTGGACGCATCTTAAGGAAGCTTCAGACAGCAACTTGTGTTCGCGAAGTTTCCCTTCAACGAGGCCAAGAGTCAGTTTCGTTCCATAGATCACAGAGTCGATCTCTCTTAAGACATAAGGCAGAGCACCTATATGATCCTCATGCCCGTGGGTGAGAATAAGGCCGCGAATCCTGTCTTTGTTTTCCTTAAGATATGTGATATCAGGTATGACAAAGTCAATACCCAACATCTCCTCTTCGGGAAAAGCCAAGCCTGCGTCGATTATCAGGAGCTCTCCGTCATATTCAATTACAGTCATGTTCTTGCCTATTTCACCAACCCCGCCTAAGGGGATAATAGACAACTTCTTATCTCTATTCTTACTCACGTATTACACATCACCATCTTTCTATATTATTGACCTATGTACCAGAACCCCCTGCATGTCAGCAGGGGGTCCAAAGCCACTACATTACACCCTCTAATACTATCACACAAAAAGCGATATCTCAACATTAAATGGCTTGCTCGGCAGGTGCCGGCTGTCTTTAGCCATTAGGCAATTAAGCCCATATCCGCTAAGGCTTTCCTGACAATAGCGACTTCCCTCTCTCCTGCTTCAACCAAAGGAGCCCTCACGCCACCTACATCGAATCCCGTTAGCCTGAGAGCAGCCTTTACAGGGATAGGATTGGTTGTGACAAACAATGCCTTGAACAAAGGGAACAACTTGCAATTGAGCTCTGCCGCCAGTGCTACATTGCCCTCTTGGAAAGCGTTAATCATCTGCTTAATCTCTTTGCCTGCCACGTGTGAGGCTACGCTTATGATGCCTTCGCCTCCTACCGCCATAATAGGCAAAGTCAAAGAATCATCACCACTGTAAATCTTGAATGAAGCAGGTGTGCGCTGGCGTATGTCTGTGACCTGTTCCAGGTTACCGCTGGCTTCCTTTACTCCTACGATATTCTTCGTTCGTGACAGTGTTTCGATGGTGACAGGAGTCATGTTGATCCCGGTTCTACCCGGAATGTTATAGACAATTATCGGCAGACCGGTAGAATCTGCAATTGCCCTAAAATGAGTGATGAGTCCCTCTTGAGGCGGTTTGTTATAGTAGGGAACTACAAGCATAATGCCGTGAACACCTATCTTTTCAGCAGCACGGGTCAGCTCAATGCTTGATGCAGTTGAATTACCACCTGTTCCTGCAACAACCTTAGCGTCATTTCCTACCGCATCGACAACGACTCGAAAGAGATCCAGTTTCTCCTCAAATGATAATGTAGGAGATTCCCCTGTCGTGCCTGCTACCACAATACTGTCTGAGCCTGTTCTTACCAGCAATTCAGCAAGTTCTCCGGCTCTGTCGTAATCGACTTCAAGACCGGGCGTAAAAGGAGTCACCATTGCAGTCATGACTTTGCCGAAATCAACCATGTCAGGATCCCTCCAAATCAGGTGTTATAGTTCAATCAGTCGATGCGCCCAATCCAAACGCAGTGTGGAGTCCTCGGGTCGCTTTCAGTATGTCGTCTTGCATTACAAGACACGATATGCTGGCATGCGAGTCAGATGTCTGAAAAATCTTCACACCTGCATCTCCTAAAGTTTCCACTACTTCAGCCATGACTCCGGGAACTCCTCTCATCCCTGCCCCCACTAAAGATACCTTGGCACATCCTGGCGTAATTATTATCTCCTCTTGTTTCAGCCCCAAAGATTCCAGCACCCCAAGGGCACCATCGATTACGCCTTCACTTATTGTAAAGCATATCGTTTCAGGAAGCACACTTATTAAGTCCACACTTATCTTTGCGTTTGCCAGGGCTCTAAATACTTTGCCCAAAAAGCCTGCCTCATTGACATCGTGTTGCCGGTCCAGTCTCACCTGCGCGATATTTGTGAGGTGAGCAACTCCCCTTGCGACTCTGTCTGATCTGATGACAGTTTTCTTTGAGGCTATACTACTGTCACATACAAGGGTGCCCGGCGCATCAGAAAACGTACTCTTGATTCTTATGGGAAGTCCGCCTTCCATGGCAATTTCCACTGCCCTTGGATGGACAACCTTAGCTCCGAGGTGAGCCATTTCTACAATTTCGGAATAGGAGACAACAGTGAGTGGTTTTGCCTCTGGCACCATTTTGGGGTCAGCGGTCATGACGCCTTCTACGTCTGTATATATTTCCACTGATTCGGCGCCCAAAGCCACACCCAGGGCTGCAGCTGTCGTGTCACTGCCTCCCCGCCCCAACGTTGTGACTTCGCCGTTTTTGCTGATACCCTGAAATCCTGCGACTACCACGACTTTACCTTCCCTGAGGTAATCCATGACACGTCCGGGATGTACTTCGAGTATTCTTGTGTTGCCGAAGCTTTCATCGGTTATGATGCCTGCTTGCCCGCCTGTCAAGCCCACAGCTTGGCATCCTATTCCTCTCAGCGTCTGGGTCATGACCACTGCGGAAATTATCTCACCGCATGACATGACTAGATCTTGCTCTCTGGGATCTGCTTCTTCATGCATGTCTTTTATGAGTCCTAAGAGAGTGTCAGTGGCGTACGGTTCTCCCTTCCTGCCCATTGCAGATACTACAACAACAGGCGAATATCCATTAGCCTGTGCCTCTATGACTTTTCTGGCTGCTGTCTCCCGTTGCAGAGGAGTAGCCACAGATGTCCCTCCGAATTTTTGGATTATGATTTTCATTTTCCTCACCTCGCAAGACATCCGAGCTCCAGAGCCTTTTCTCCTATTTCAACTGCATTCAGCGCCGCGCCTTTGCGAAGTTGGTCGCCTACGACCCATAGGTTCAGTCCGCTGGGAATCGAATTATCTTCACGTACCCGGCCTACTTGAACAAGGTCTGTGCCTGAAGCTGAGAAAGGCATTGGGTATAGCATCTCACCTGGATCGTCTATAACCTGGATCCCAGGGGCTTTAGAAAGAATCTCCAATGCTTGTTCCCGAGTGAGTTTGTGGCAAGTTTCGAGATTCAGTGAGATGGAGTGAGATCTTTCTACCGGAACGCGCACAGTGGTGGCGGTGATTCCAAACTCGCGTCCCATAATCTTCGCAGTCTCGTGAACTGTCTTCCATTCTTCCTTTGTGTACATCATGTCTTGGAACACATCCACTTGTGGGATTACGTTGAATGCTATCTGATAGTGCTTTGGAAGAGACGCAGAAGGAAGGACTTCAGGTTGGACGGCTTCCCCTGCAAGATATGCCTTGGATTCGCGGAATAAAGCATCCATAGCCTTTACTCCGGCACCGGATACAGCTTGATATGTCGATACGACGGCTCGCTTGACATGAGCAGCGTCGTCAATCGGTTTCAGCGCCATTACCATAATGGTTGTAGTGCAGTTTGGGTTTGCAATGATTCCTTTGTGTTTTAGGATATCTTCCGGGTTGACCTGGGGAACTACCAGTGGCACTTCGGGCTCCATACGAAATGCGCTGCTATTATCAATCACCAGCGCGCCATTGTTGACTGCGCCTTGCGCAAATTCTCGGGAAACAGAGGCCCCAGCCGCGAAGAACACTATGTCGTGCCCGGCGACGGCGCTTTCTGAAACCTCCTCTACCTGCAGCCGATCGCCTCGAAAGTCCACCTGCTTCCCTTTTGACCTAGCTGACGCAAGCAGGGTAAGTTCACCTACGGGGAAGTTCCTTTCAGACAGGATCTTCAGGAGCTCCTGCCCGACAACTCCTGTGGCGCCTACTACCGCTACTTTATACCTTCTCATTCTTCTCCCCTCGCTATGCTGTTTATGCTAAGTGATTTTATGTTAGCATATATCGCCTATGATTTCCTGTCAACAATGATTGGTTGTAGCTGTTTCCCGTCAAGTGCGGCAACCACCGTGTCTACAAGCAGTCGCATATCACTTATGAGAGAACAAGGTTTCGCAAGTGGAGCGTCCTGTCCGAAGGGAATCATGTATATATGTTTAGTGCTTAATAGGGCGCCTAGATTCTTCGCATTTATTGACAGGGCGTCATTTGTGGAAATACCGATAATGACAGGCCTCAAATTGCGCATGGTAGATTTGGCCGCCATTAGGACCGGGCCGTCCGTAATACCATGAGCCAGTTTAGCTAAGGTATTTCCGGTGCATGGCGCAATCACCAATGCATCCAGGATCTTCTGAGGCCCTAGGGGCTCCACTTCAACAATGGTCAGAATGGGTTCCTTACCTGTTATGCGCTCAAGGGCGCACGCTATGTCGGCTGCCTTTCCATACTTCGTGTTTTGAGTCGCGACTTTTTCAGATAGTATGGGATATACATCTGCGCCCTCTCTAACGAGCTTCTCGATTTCCGGGAAGACTTGGGGAATAGTGCAGAACGATCCTGTTATGGCCATGCCAATCGTCTTGCCAGCAAGCAGCATGGGTTCCACCTCCACCTAATGCTAGGTAACCTGCCGGTCAAGAAAGGCGACTGAGTTCCCGTCTTATGAGTTGAGGGACGGAATCAGCAAGGATTTTTCCTGCAGTCTTTGGAGCAACCTTCCCGGGTAATCCCAAGGCAAGAATAGCCTTAATGCCTAATCGCGACGCAGCCTCAAAATCGGTTCCTCCCGGCGCGGAAGCTAAGTCTACTATGAGAGAACCAGGCCGCATGCACCTCAGGATGTTTTCAGTTAACACTATTGCAGGAACTGTGTTGAAGACTACGTCTGCATCTCTTAAAGCCGTGGCAAGCGACGAGATATGCAGGGTTGAGGCACCCATCTCATCAGCCCTCGCAAGCTGCGGGAGACTTCTGGCACACACGAATGTATTAGCGCATAGAGAAAGCAGGACGCGTGCCATGGTTACTCCTACTCGTCCAAACCCGACTACAACCGCATTACATCCATGGATTGTAATGGGCATTTCTTCCATGGCTATTTGAAGCGCCCCTTCTGCCGTAGGTATGGAGTTTCGGATGGCGATCTCGTCATCCTCGGCAACTTCGATAAGGTTTACATTATGCTTTGTGGCGAATTCCCGAAGCCTTGGCCTTGCAGCGCCTACCAAGAGAGGCACCCCGGGTGGAATGAGTTCCAGGGTTTCCTCAGTAAGCGCAATATTGAATTCAGGATCAAGAGTCCTCACCTTGCCTCCGACATCAAGGCCACCCATTCCTACGACAATTGCAGAAGCTCCAATAATCCCCTGGAATACACTATTTTCCCGGATAGTCCCTTCAAGCTCATCAAGGGGTGGGTATCCTACAACTCTCACTTGGGCCCCTTCAGCGAGGAATTTCTGAATCAGCTCAATTTCGCGAAAATCTCCTCCGAGCACACATATGACCAGTCCCTTGAGGCCCTCTGTCATACCAGTCCCTCCCCTGACCCCACATGACTATGGATAATATATGTCTCTTGCGGGGAGGCGGTGCTTGTTCTTCCCTTTTCCAGGTAATGCTCATTCAGACATCAAGCAAAGCGTCAAGGCCGAAAACTGCCTGTTCAAGCTTCATCACTTCTCTTACGGCTAAGATTACACCAGGCATGAAGGATTCTCTTGAAAGAGAGTCATGGCGTATTGTCAGAGTCTCGCCTGTCCCTCCGAAGATAACCTCATGGTGAGCTACGAGACCCGGCAACCTGACACTATGTATTCGGACGACACCTACATCCTCACCTCTTGCAGGTTGTGATTCGAGGCTTACCGCTATCTCCTCTTGTGCTGCAGTATGTGAATGGCTCATGAGCTCAGCAGTCTTAAGAGCTGTTCCAGAAGGGGCGTCTACTTTCTTATCATGATGCATCTCAATAATCTCAGCACCGGTAAAGTGCCTGGAAGCTATTTCAGCAAACTTCATGAGGAGGACTGCGCCAATGGCAAAATTGGGGGCGATCACTGCGCCGATCTTTCTCCTTTGGCACAAGCTTCTGATTTCGTCAAAGTCAGATGCCGAGAGGCCTGTGGTCCCCACAACACACCTGACTCCGTTCTTGAGAGCTGTTCTCACATTATCCATGACGCTTGTAGGGTGTGTAAAATCTACCAGTACATTCGGATTCGTCTCTGCTATCAAGGCAGGAAGATCAGTAGCTACATTGAGTGAATACTCGCAGTCACCCGAGCTCAAGGCAATGCTCTCAATCTTCAAATCTACGCCCCCGACTAATTGTATGTCCGGTTCCCGGGTGAGGGCTGCTGCAACCTGTCTTCCCATGCGTCCTGCTACACCTGTAACGATTGTCTTGATTGTCATTGACAACTAACCCCCCTATTTGGCCTATGCTCATCACAATTGATTTATCCTTCCGGTTTCGAATTCCTGCTATCTTAACGAAGCGTAACGAAGGTCTCAAGCGTGTCTTTAGAATCTGTCTGAAATACAATAGAAAACCGCCGCAGGCAGTTCCTATCCGGACACCATTCCGCAGCGGTTATGCCAATTGACACTACTTTGACGGCACGGAATTTCCGACTGCTTCTCTAGAGTCAGTGAATCTCAATGTCAGAAGCGCCGAACTTGCCGTATACGTCTCTGACGTCATCCACCTGATCGTCATTGGCTTTTACTATAGCCAAGACCTTTCCCTCTTTGACCTTGCTTTCATAGAACTTGCTGCGATCTTCCGGAATTCCTAAATCCACAAGGCTGCCCACAAGTCCGCCTGCCACTGCTCCTGTAAGTCCTGCAGCTATGGGTCCGATGGCGACAATTGGGCCTATTCCGGGTATGGCAAGAGCTCCTAGTCCGGCAAGCACTCCTGCAGTACCCCCTATTGCTCCTCCGCTGACTGTACCACCGGACATATCCGTACCGCGGCCCATTCTGAGCCCGCCTTCACCGCGATCACCGCCGCGTCCTCGATCGTCTTTGGCAACTATGGATAGCTTGTCATCACCGAAGCCCTTCTTCTTCAGCTCATGAACGGCCCTCTCCGCCTCGTCACGCATGCCGAATGTGCCTATGATATTTGCCATCTATCTTGCCTCCTCCTTCTTAGTAGGGTTCGGCTTTAGTTTGACATAATAGCCAGGCTCATATGCGCCATCCAGCCTCTCTTTTAGACGGAGGTATTCAGCGACCAGCTCGTCGAGGCGTTCACTGATATCATAAGTCTCATCACTGTCAAGTTTTCCTTGATGCTGGACTATCGTTAGGTGCAACTCCCTGCGCAAGTCCTCTATGGCTATTCGCAGTGTCTGCAGTCTTCTCTGTAGGTCTTGTGTCATCTGGCTCCCTCCGAATAAGGAACGATCCGATTTTGCGTTGGCCCGTTACGACAGTGACAGGTGACATCCTTCGGTTCTCATCGACATGCAAATAAGAATTCGCCTATCGAAGTTGGAATCCTCTTTTGTTTCGATACCTATTGACATAGTTTTGCTCCACATTCAACCTTAGTATCCTTAACTTACATAGAGGAGCTGTTTCGCCTTCGTAGAACTGGCAAGTACCATCTTATATGCGTCCTGGGTCAAAGGACGTCGAGCAAGGAGGAGAGCCCGAGTCTTGGATCCAAAGATTGCCGCAACAGTCTTGACCATTCTACTCTATGTTTTCTCAGCGAACAATCCTAAGCCTGAGAACGTTGCCACACCGTCGCCGGTAGGCGCATATGAGGTGACTGCCACAGCGCAAACAGAAAGCAAGAAACCCATTGCTGCCCAAGACCATGTCTTGGCTTCTGTCAAGGAACTCGCCAGGGTTCGCAAAGGGCCGGGAACAGAGTTTCCCACTTTGCAGAAACTGCCCTCCGGTGCCGGAGTCACTGTTATTGCCTCGCTTGATGATTGGTATCAGGTAAGGCTCTCCAACGGAAAGACCGGCTGGATTGCTGAATTTCTCCTTGAAGGCAGTGATCTGCCTTCCCTCGACCGTGTCGATACAAACAAGTCTCTGCCAGGTAGTGTCCAAAGAGCACCTGAAATAGGAATCGGTAAACGAAAAATAGTCGGATACTATACAGAGGATTACCCTGGCGACCCAACATCATACGGGTCTCTTCTGCCTAACAAAGATTTTCTTGACGGCATAGCCATTTTCTCGCATCCAGTGAGTAAGGACGGGAGAGTACTAGGCGAGACCAGCAAAAGAGCGATGAAAGTCGCAAAGTCAGGAGATATCCAAACTCTGGCCCTTGTACATAACTTAGTGCAAGGCAGATTTGATGACAAGCGCGCTCATGCGCTACTTCAAAGCTACAATTCGCGGGCAAAGGCGATTTCGGACATTGTCGGGATCTTAGAAGACCAAGGCTACGACGGGGTTAACATAGATCTTGAGAATGTGAATCCCCGAGACCGCGACAATCTTACGGCTTTCATGAATGAACTTCGGGCTCGTCTAAAACCCCGTGGATATCTGGTGACTATGTCAGTGCCTGCTAAGACTCAGGACCACGCAGGACAATCGTGGGTTGGCGCCTTTGACTACTACGCATTGGGAAAAGCCTGCGATTACCTGATGCTAATGACGTATGATGAGCACTCTCATGTCAGCGGATCCGGACCTGTGGCTTCCTTCCCTTGGGTGGAGAGGGTAATCAAGTATGCAATAACTCAGATACCAAGGCATAAGGTGCTAATGGGAGTGCCTGCGTACGGCTATGACTGGAATCTCGCCACAAAAAGGACTGTAGCGCTTTCATATACCCAAGTAATGAACCGCGCAAATCGCATGGGAATCGACCCGTCTTGGGATTCCAATGCAAGATCACCGTACTTCAAATATGTGGAGAACGGCGCGCACCACGAAGTATGGTTTGAGTCTCCGCACAGTCTGAAACCAAAACTTGAGCTCGTGGAGAAATATGACATCGGCGGTATAGCCATTTGGAAATTGGGATATGAAGACAGTCATTACTGGAAGGCTATTGCCGATGGTTTAGCCAAGTAGCCCTAATCAGCGTCGAGCAAATCTGATATCGTGAGAAACCCGTAGCCTGCTTTCCTTGAAGCATCCACTATTACGGGGAGGGCCTCAACAAAAGACCGAGTGGGATGAGCTAATATGATAGCTCCGGGTGTAATTTTCTGTATGACGCGACCGGATACCTTCTTCGGATCTTCAGTGTTCCAGTCAAGTGTGTCAATGGTCCACATAACTGTGGTGTATCCTAGGGACGCAGCTGCTGAGACTATTGTTTGGTTGCATTCGCCGTAAGGCGGAGCAAAGAGCCGACTTGGCGTAACTCCCAAGCTGATAAGGAGTTTTTCGTTATCTGAGATCAGTTTCCGTATTGAAGGTTCACTCATCTTCTCCACATGAACATGTTGATATCCATGGTTGGCCACTTCATGCCTCTCTTCGTTGAGACGTCTTACCATATCCGGAAATTTCTCGGCCCACTCACCGTCAATGAAAAACGTCGCTTTTATATTGTTTTCACGCAGGATCTCAAGTAAGCGGGGTAGATGCTCTTCGCCCCAGGCTATGTTAATCCCCATTGCCATAGCATGCTTCTCTGTGCTAATACGGTAAACAGGGTCGAAGTGACGCGTAGTTATAGCCGGGGCAATTGCAATTCGTACCAATTCCACCTTCTCTCCTGGCTTTGCTCTCATGATTCGATTCACAGTCAGATCTACGTCAATATCCAGTCCAGGCTCTTCCGGGATTAACTCGCCTGTCTCTTTGTAAAACATGGCGTCTTTTGGGGCGGTTCGTTCCTGGTCCGCCATGGCTTCTACAACTTTTCTTACCTCATTAGGGAGATATCCTGAGATCACCCGCGTCTCTAGGGTAACTCCGGGCTTTGCTCCGTAAACCATACGTCTGATATCATCCAGAGAAGACACAAGGACCACCGTAAATACGAAGACTAAGACGGCGAATGCCATAAGTAGCGCCATTTGTCTTGTAATCACAATTGCAGTGAGACGGCCTTCACGTTTGGGAGCTAGTCTGTTCTTACGTTTCATCTAAAAGGCTCCTCCTTTCGACTCGGCCTGCTGAGGGTACATGTATTGGTCGCATTTCACCTGTATGGGGGTGTATGTAATAATCGCCTTCAAGCAGGAGTTGGCTCAAAGGGACTATTTCGTATCCTTGGTCCTTGATAGCTTCAATGATTTGTGGTAGGGCTTCCGGAGTATTGCGTCCTGTCACGTGAAATCTGATGATTGCGCCTTTGTGGAGTTTTCCCAAGATCCTCGTTAACATGTCAGCTGAGGATGTTCCGCGCCAGTCCAATGATTCTATGCTCCAAATCACTGTTTCGTAGCCAAGTTCTCTCGCGACTTCGATAACTTTGTTGCTGTACTCGCCGTAAGGAGGCCTAAAGACCTTAGGGGCTTGACCGGAAACTCTTTCAATGTATTTATGAGCCTTTTCCAACTCCCGTTTGAGATCAGCCTTTAGCAAAGAGTTTGGGTGAGGCGCAAAGTAGGTGTAGTTGCCAAGCTCGTGGCTGCTCTCACTGATGGCTCTTACTGAATCTTCGTGTTTCTCCATCCATTCTCCTGATAGAAAGAAGGTTGCTGTGACATTGTGCTCTTCTAGGACGCCCAAGATTCCTCGGGTCATATCCTTCCCAGGTGCGCCTTCAAATGTGATACTAACCCTTGGTTCCGGTGTCAATACGGAATAGACAGGGACAAGCCTGCCGGACACGGTGGAAACGACTGCTTTTGCTGCTGTGAGTAATAGGATTTGAGAGGTATCAGCGATAATAAGCAGAAGCACAAGTATTAGAATCAGTCTGCCCCAATTCCGTCCGATGACGATTAGCATCCGAGGAGTCCTCCTTAAAGGAGAGCATTTCCCATAATACTTATGCGGGATCCGGAGATGGAATGCAGATGTGTTGACGAAAGTAGCCAGGCGGGGGTGCCTGGCTACTTTGCAAAATAATGATTCCCTATAACAGTGGTTACCGTTCTTGAGAAGATCCAGTAGGATGTGACGCGAGCGGGATTATAGAAATACAAGGCGCCATAGGAGGGGTCCCGACCTGACATCGCTTCCCCGGCTGCTCTATACGAATCCGAGTCCGGCTTGTTGTTAAACTGGCCGTCGTAGATTGATGTGAATGCCCAGTCCTGGAAAATGACACCTGAAATAGTCGAAGGAAAGAGAGGGCTGTAGACTCTGTTCATCACTACAGCGCCAACTGCGACTTTACCGAGATAGGGTTCGCCTCTGGCTTCACCGGATATTACCTGAGCAAGGAGTTCATAGTCAGATTGGCCTGCGCTGGCAATGTCCGTCTCTGTACCTGAAAATCCTATGCATAACACCATAATCGGCGCCAGGATACAACTGAGTAGAATTAAACAAGCTTTTCGGCATCTCATGGTTTCGCCCCCTTCATGGAACAAATACATATGGTTTCGAAAAGGCGAACTCATGAGCGGATTATAGCATGGGGATCTCAGGTGGACAACTGGAACATGCTGCTAAGAGAGGGATAAACCTCATTGGCTGCCCAGCCATCTTAGGACAGACTCCACTGCCTGACCACTGTTTTCGACTGCCAGATTCACAGCGGGAAGGGACGACAAGAAGGCCTGCCCGTACCATTTCGCTACCAGGCGATTATCCAAAACTACGACCACGCCTCGATCCTCACTGCTTCTTATCAGACGCCCAAAGCCCTGTCGAAACCTGATTACCGCTGAAGGAAGCGCATAAGACTTGAAACCGTCAATGTTCTCGGCTCTAAGAGCCTCCATTCTTGCCTCATAGACAGGGTTAGTAGGGACTTGAAACGGAAGTCTCACCAGAATCACGCATGAAAGGGCGTCACCTGGGACATCGACTCCTTGCCAAAAGCTATCAGCTCCAAGGAGCGCGCCTGGTTCCTCACGAAAAGACGTAAGCATGCGATGGCGAGGCATTGTGCCCTGCCTGAATACTCTGATACCGGACTGTTCCAAATTCGGCCGAATCATCTCTTCAACCCGGTCCAGCATGGCATAGGCCGTAAACAGCACAAATGCCCGTCCTTGCGATGCCAGGACAATATCTGAAATCAGCTTTCCCGCCTTCTCAATAAACAACGGGTCGCGGGGGTCAGGCAAGTCGTCGGGAACTATGAGTAAAGCCTGATTCTTGAAGTCAAAAGGTGAATCAAAGATGAATTCTAAAGCGGGATCCGGTTGCTCGTCAAGTCCTACGAGGCGCTTGAAAAAATGGAAATCCCCTCCTACAGTCATTGTAGCGGAGGTGAGGATCACTGATTCCGTCATGCCGAATAAATGCCGGCGCAAGTAAGGCGCTACATTGAGGGGTGTTGCGTTAAGCTGAATATTGGAAGGTGTGCTTGTACCCCAGTAAACGAATTCGCTGTCTTCCATGGATACTGCGAAGCTAAGAGCATTGGTTTCTGAAGACAGTCTGCCTACCACTCCTTGGATGTCCCCTTGTAGGGACTTAAGACCGTTATCAGAATCCTCTTCAAGCATATCGAGAAGTCCTAGAATTTGATTTAGATTCCTGGCTAACTCCTGCCCTCTGATTATGGCATTCTCTGCCCCGGGAAGGATTACATCCTGCCATTTTGCCAATTCCGTGATGTCTTCCTTCAGCCTGACAGCATGGTTTCCTCCGCGGTATTTTGCTGAAGCGTATTTTAGAAATTCGCCAAGAGACTGAAAGAAAGAAGCTGAGGCCTCATAGCTTCTCCTTGTAGCCTCTATTGAAGTGTCAATGCAAGATACTATCTTCTGTACAAGGCTGTCTTTTGCGTCAGGTTTGGCAGTAAACACCATCGCCCTTAGATTAAACAGCAAGCCTCCTCTGCTACGACGAGGGCCTTCAACATTAACCAGCTCGTTATGAGCTCTCTGCATGTTTAGGAGGCTTGCTCCATATCCCAAATGCTCTTCAGCCACATCAGCGAGGTTGTGAGCCTCATCCAGAATGAGATATTCATATTCAGGAAGCACTCGACTACCAAGGCTGTCAGGCATCGTCATTCGTAGGGCAAGGTCAGAAAACAGAAGATGATGGTTGGTTACGAGAATATCGGCATCTTCCATCTCAGAACGCGCTTTCACAAAATAGCACTTCTTGCCCCAGGGACATCGAGTCCTTAGACAAGACATGGAATCTGATGAGACGCGATCCCAGATTTCAGCAGGCGCTTCCAGGTGAAAATCAGATCTCGAGCCGGTCGTGACTTGGGATAATTCGCTGATAAACTCGGTAAAAGCCAACCGCAGGTCATCATCAACCTCGTCTTCCATTTCACTTGAAAGCATTGCAAGCTTCCTGAGGCAGACATAGTTGGATCTCCCTTTTACCAGGCAATACCGGAACTCCATGTCCAGGGAGTTGATAAGAGAAGGAAGGTCTTTATGAATAAGCTGTTCTTGGAGGTTAATAGTATTTGTGGAAATAACAACCTTGTTGCCGGTATTGGAAGCCCATAGGATTGCAGGAACAAGATAAGCAATGGATTTGCCGGTGCCTGTGCCGCTTTCCACAAGGGCATGGCGTGAAGTAAAGAAGCTACGCAGTACTCCAAAAGCCATTTCCAGTTGGGAGCCTCGAAACTCGTATCCAGACACTGTTTTTGCCAAAGGGCCTTCAGGCCCGAATACCGCTTGGATCTTGTCTTGAATCTCTTCCTGTGTGACTTCTGTCAATTACCACGTCACCGCCTCTCGGGCCAGACGCCTGATGGCAGCCAGATTTCGCTTGTCGTCTTCAAGGTTCTTCTTAGGTGTTTCCAAAACAAAAGGCACCTCTCTAAGCTTGGAGTTTCCGAGTATGACGCGAAATCCTTCCTCTCCAATCATGCCTTGGCCGATATCCGCGTGGCGGTCAAGACGGGAACCCAGTGCGCCCACTGAGTCATTGGCATGCACAACACCGACAGATGATATTCCCAGAATCCTATCAAGCTGCTCTAAAGTGCCGGCAAGTCCTTCTCTGGTCGCAATATCATGGCCGGCTGCGAACATATGGCATGTGTCCAGACAGATTCCCAGAGGCGCCTCTTCTGCCATGTCCATTATCGCTCTTTGGTGGTCAAACATCCACCCGACTTCAGTTCCTGCGCCTGAAACCATCTCAAGAAGGAGAAGCAATCCGCATTTCCGGGTCAACCCCGCCATATCACATGCCTTGGTAATAGCAGCCGCAATTCTTTGAGTTCCTGCTTCTATGCCTGAGCCAAGGTGATTGCCAGGGTGAAACACCAGGTAGTCTGCGCCGAGAGACAAAGAGCGGATTATTTCTTCAGAAAGGGCACGTGTTGATAATTCGTAGGTTGTCTCTTTCGGCGAAGCAAGGTTAAGAAGATACGGAGCGTGGATAACCAGTGGTCTTATATGTTCTTGGTCAAGACCCCGCCTAAAAGCCAAAGCTTCATCTTCATTTATTATAGATTTCCTAAGACTTCTGGGACTTCCGGCGAACATTTGAATAGTGTCACACTTGAGGCTAATTGCATCTTGCAAGGCTTTGTTAAGGCCGCCTGCCTTGCTTACGTGTACTCCGAATTTCATCATACGCTCCCTCCTGTCCAGGTATTCGATGCAAGACACGCGTTTCCTGCACTTATTCGTACCTCTTATGGCTGTTGACTGCGGCCTAATCGGTCAATAAAGCGGAGGACCGGATTTTTGTCAATAACCTTGGAGAGAGAGTGGCGTTCTGTGTAGATATGCACACAAATAAGGGATAGAAGCACAAAAGCCTTGATATGCAGAGGCAAGCTCACCGCAACCCAATAACCCAATGCTGCCCCCAGCGGGTTCGCGCCTGCGTCTCCCATCATGCATTGTTCCCTTAACTCATCACTGAGCCCTGCCAGTACGGCGCCTGCAAGCCCCACAGGAACCAGTGCAGCAGGAGACCGGCAGTCGAACGACATGAGCAACACGAAGATAATTAAAAAGGCTTTTACTGAACGTCCGGGCCGAAGGTCCAAAAGATTTATGAAGTTTGCGGCAAGGCTTATCAAAGTGGCATCCAAGATAAGGGTAGCAAGACCATGAACGTTTGCTGACATAGTGATGGAAACTGCGGCAAGCAACCATATGATTACAGCTTTCTGCATTCCCGTTGTGATTCTCCGGTCCCTCAAAAGAGTCTTTACATGTCCTCGGAGACCCCTTGAAACATGCGACCCGTAAACATCATCAATGAGGCCTACAAGGGATGAGCCGACTATCAACAGAAGGCAGGAAAGGCTTGTCCGGACGTCTGTGTCAGTTGCTCCATGGCAAATCATAGTAATCATAACTGCCGAGAAGGCGGCAGTGACAAAGATTACCCCTGCTGAAGTCGGGATCAGCTTGCCTGTATAGTTATGCCGAACCAGTCCTGAAATGTCTAGCAGCCCTCGACCTGGCTTTCTGATGACCAAGGCAAGGAAGGCTGCAGTAATGCCACACGTGAGTAAATCCGTTAGAATCTCTCCTATATCCTATGTCAACGCCCATCTTCACACCGGCGATTAACACACCGGGCAGCGATAGCCTTGGCAACCTGGTAGAACTGGCGTGATCTGTGAGAGAATCCTGCCAGATTCCATCCTGTGATTCTATGTGTCATATCACAGTCGACCTCAATTACCCGGAAGCCTTTACGCAATGCATCAATAGTAAGGCCTACTTCCACTCCGAAGCCGGGAGCAAAAGGCATTAGCTTGAGGAAAGTATGGCGTCTTGCGGCTCGCTGTCCGGAGAGAATTGCACTTAGCTCGCTTTTGCAGAGCTGTTTTACGCCCCAGTACGCTGTTAGTTTGACAATGCCCAGACCTTTCCGCTGCAAGTGATTGTGCTCCGGAAAACGTGCGATAGTCATATCAGCCTTGTCAGTTGCGATAGGTTCGATTAGCCTCTGAATCTCCAGTGCAGTCTCACCTATGTCTGCATCCAGGAATACGACCACATCTCCCGTGCATCTTAATGTCCCTTGCATAAGCGCAGCCCCCTTCCCTGCCCTCCGCGGCATTCGAAGCACCGAGGCGCCGGCGGCTTGTGCCTTCTCACAAGTATCATCTTTCGAGTAATCATCAACAACAATGACCTCGCATGTCCCGGACAATGCTTGCTGTGAGGCGTTCACTGTTGAGGCTATTCTTTTCGTCTCGTTATACGCGGGGATAACTATGGAAATCATGATATGCACATCCGAGACATATCAGTCCCCGTCCATGATGACGGCAAGCTGTTCAATTAGGGAAAGACGCCCCATTGGGGTATTTACCTGCTCAATTGTGGGGATTCCCAAAAGTCGATACTCACTCATGAAGGAGAAACCGACAGTTCCGGATTCTACGATGACAGTAGGGATGGCAAAGCGCTGAAACGCCTTAACAAGCGGGATATCGGTATGGATAGGCGTATGGGCCGGATCTTCGCTACCCCCGACGATTACCACTGCGTCGCACTTTGCTGCATCAAAAGGGTCAATCTGCAGATACTCGGAATAGAGGAGGACATCAACTGCGGGCAAATGCGAAGGATCTTCGCAGATAACCAACGTAGCAACGGAATCAGCGAGCTTCTGCCCTACTATGCCGGGGGAAGCTTTGCCGAGGCCGTACAATGCGCCGAGTTCTCCGGTATCTTCAGAACTGACCGGTTCTAATCTCTTTCTTACATGGACTACTTGACTAATGGATGCGCCTGCGTCTTGAAGTGCAACTGTCATCACCTGAGTTTCATCATAGGACAATCCTTGAGCAGGGACTACCACGGCTACGCATTTGCCTGTCAACTTCCCCGAAACAAGCCTGGGAAGTGCCATTTCTGCGAATGCCATTGAATTTTCAAGTAAGGATTCGGTTGCCACGAGGCGAGCATAAAGCGCTTCACGGTCTCTCCTAATCAACGTGAATTCTGACTCAATTCCGTCGATTAGTGATTGCTGGTGTCTGAGCAAGGTATCGTCTTTTACTATGATGCTTCCCAGAAAAATTCCCAAGCCTAAGGCAAAGAATACTGCTACAGTCGAAGTAATATGATATCTGAGACTTACCATTCCCTGTACATTCTCCTTATGACTCTTTCTGTCAAACAGGCCATGTTGCAAGTTTCAACTGCATGATAATGAGCCTCAGGAACTGACGCAGAGTCTGAGAGGCTGCCACACTTGTTGAGAGGGGGACAAGGCCGGCCAAGGCTACCTTGGCGATGTCTCTACCTCGTGCGCTATTCTTATAGAGCTTACTGACTCCCTTCGCGTCAATGAGGACTGACCCTACTTTCAATCGTGTCAGAAATGTGCTTGACATTCCTTGGCGTCCCTTATCGAGAAAGTCTTCGACTGAAGAATGACTTCCTACAATGACTATAAGTTCAGCACCTTTCTCGTAGGCAAGTAGAAGCGCAAGGTCTTCGCTGAGCCCGGGAACTTGGCATTCCACTGCCTCGACACTCAACTGTTTCAACCTCTCTCGTCCCGGAGAGTGCCCGCTGGGATAGACATGGACTACAAGCTCAGAGCCGTGTTTCAGTGCCCGGTCACTTGCGCTGTCCATATCCCCTACTATGATGTGTGGCAAAACGCCAAAACGTAGAAGGGTGTCTGCAGCTCCGTCCACGGCAATGACAACAGGCCTCATTTCGTAAATGTAGGGTATGACAGCCCTTAGATCATCGTGGTATCCCCGCCCCCTTGCTACAACAAGCACATGCCTTCCGGCAATTCTCGTGCGGAGTTCAGGGAAAGTGATGTCTCTCAAAATTAGGGATCTTTCTTGCTTGGCGTGTTCCATCGTGTTAAGGACAAATGCGTCAACCCGGTCGGCCAGACATGTTCTGGCTTCTTTCAGTCGTTCCAGGACTTCAGCTCTGCCCAGGATTGTCCCTTGGCAGATTATCGTTCCGTTCTTCCGTAACGTATTGCCGATTATCTCTACAACATCCCCGTCCCTGACCGCCTCCATCACCCTCGGTCCTACGCAATCCAATAAACGAATCCCGGCATCGCACAAATTGAGCGGGCCGGGATTGTAGTATTTACCTGTAATGGAAGATTTGACGTTTACAACTCCTCGAACCCTTGCCAGGATCAGTGCGTCACAAGCTACCTCGTCAATATCTTCGTGGTCAAGAATAGCGATTTCCCCTCGACAGACACGAGAGATAAGGTTTTTCGTTCTTCTGTCCAGTCTCGCTACGCCCTTGATCTTGACCTTCATGCAGTCACCCTTTAAAGCCCCTGGTGATGCCCTTCCTGCACTGCCGCCTCCAAGTTATCTCCTTGTAAGTAGTATGCATTACCTCAGGCTTTCTCATTCCGGCGCGTGCCGGGATTAGAATCTGGGTAATTTGCACAAATCGGAGGACGCAAGAAACTCAAGAACAAGAGATGCGCAAGACTTCAACGAGAGAAACCTAACTCGCACGAATATCGAGACGGATCTTGTCCGCTATCCTGGCGATAAAAGCGGAGTTTGTGGGTTTCCCCTTCTCACTGCTGACCGTGTATCCGAATAAGCCGTTCAAGAGTTCAATATTCCCTCTGGTCCAGGCGATTTCTATTGCATGTCTGATAGCCCGTTCCACTCTGGCTGCGGTAGTATCAAACGTCTCAGCCACACGAGGGTACAGCTCCTTAGTAACGCTGTTCAAGAGTGTGACTTCGCCGATTACAAGGATTATTGCTTCTCTGAGGTATGTGTACCCTCTGATGTTTGCAGGGATTCCCATATCATGGATTAGTCTGGTGACTTCAGAATGAAGGTCTCTGGAAGGAGGAGAATATTCCATGTGCCTTCCCTTAATTACTTGATGCGATGACATTACCTGGCGTATCCTGTCTGCCAATGTCTGAATGTCAAACGGCTTTACAACGTAGTAATCTGCTCCTATGTCAGTCAATTGCTGCACAATACGCTCCTGGCCGAGGGCAGTGAGGACCACGAATTTTGGCCGATGATTTAACCTCTGTTCAGACAGGCGCTCGAGCACGCCCATTCCGTCCAAGTGAGGCATGATAATATCCAAAACTACAACATCAGGTTCTAGCTCCGATATCTTCTTTAGAGCCTCAATGCCGTCATATGCTATTCCAACCACTGACATGTCGGATTGTGAATCAAGGAATCCTATCAAGACCTCACACAAATCATGGTTATCATCCACTATGAGAACACGTGTCACGCCTTGTCCCATGATACCACCCCAATCAATGCTCCTTGGGTCAGGGTGTGTAGCGACTTCCCTGACGCCCTATGAATTCGCCATCTCACAGTGAACTCCTTCCTAATTGCCGAAAATCACATAATTGTCCCAACTGACTGTGTAATGAGACTATCATGACAATGATTCAGATATGCTCAAGGATTCATGTTGAGGTTCGAGGAAACCTGCATCCCGGACCAGCCATTCCGCGAGAACGCCGTATCCCCTTGTTTGATCTGAGACAAAGACATGGGTCAATACACCTGCCAGCTTGTTGTTTTGGATGATAGGACTACCTGACATACCCTGTACTATCCCACCGGTAACTGACAGTAAGCGTGGGTCGGAAATACGGATTACCAATCCTTTGATTTGAGGGCTGGCTTGCCTCGTCACACGCTGGATCTCTACATCAAACCGCTCTATCATGTCCTCTTGTAAGACTGTATAGAGATGGGCAGGGCCAGGTGCGACTTCATCTGCAAGAGCCACCGGAATCGGTTCGCGAAAATAGGGATTGAGAGGCATAGTGTTGAGCCTGCCGAAAATACCAAATCTGGTGTTTCGATCTATGGTTCCGATTATGTCCTCTTCTCCGCTGAAACTGCCAATCTTCTCTCCGGGCTGGCCACGGCTGCCTTGATGAATACCGAGAATTTGAGCGGCAACTATCATGCCGCTGGCTACATCCATGTCCCTGTTGGTAGATGTGTCTGTAATAACATGTCCCAGTGCGCAGTAGAGACCTGAGTCTGGATGATAGAAAGACAGGGTGCCGACACCTGCTGCATTTTCTCGAACCCATATACCCAGCTTGTAGGTGGTATCTCTCTCATCTGTAGGCATGTGGACTTCCTCGGATAGTTTTTCGCGAGAGATAGCAATTGGCTTTAGCCTTACCGTAATCTTCTTGGAATTACGTAAGATACTGATCTCCGCCTGTGCGCCGGCTCTCCCGATATCGTCTATGGCACGTTCTATCTGTGACTTGCTGTTCACAGTCTGTCCGTTGATGCGAAGAATGACATCTCCTACCTGGATACCTGCGTCACGTGCAGGATAGTACGAGTGCCCGTCAGACCCAACCAGAGGATAATGCCCTATCACCACGACACCCCTGGAAGGCAGCAAAACTCCGATTGATTGCCCTCCGGGAAATACGCGGATGTCCGGCACTACGCTGACAACCATTCTCTTGAGGGGAATCAGATCCCACAGACGCACCTCAAGACTACTTTCACCCTGACTGAGAGGAACAAGCTTTACTCCGCCCTCAAAAGGCAGAAGCTCTAGGCCTGAGGCGGTTCTGCGCAAGTCAAGAGGCCGGCCTAATTGAACTTCCCTTGCATTTCCTTCTATGAGTGTGATTCTACTGGGTATTCCTCCTACAGTGAGGGAATAAGCAGCAAGACATACCAGTGCAAACACTAAGAATCTCTGGATAACCTGAACTCTGAAACCTTGTCTGTTTCCGTCCGGTGGATGATGCTGTTCCAAACCTCGTCTACCCCCAACACAACATGAATAAGAGTAAGTAATGACGTTCCTATACAGCATCAAGGAGGCTGCTTTCCGCGCCTCCTTAACTCGTAAGTCGTAAGTTCCGACATTACCCTGCCCGCAATCGTTGTTTTTATGCCGTTTAAAGTTTTCATGTGGTGTCGGTAGCTGCAAGCTAAGACAAGGGTGGGCTAAACTGTAATGAAATGATAAAGGTTTGCCGAATAATTCCGAGAACTCCGGCAGATGGCATTACTTGCGCGTCAAGCGTGCTATGAAGAAGCCGTCAATTCCGTGTGTATGAGGATAGGTATTCACGAAGGGTTTTCCTTGGTCCGGAAATGCCATTCTGAATCCGGCAGGAAGATAAGGTTCAGCATGATCCTTGGAGAACTCAATGTGTTCTTTTAGGAAGTCACATATCTGTTCTGAGTTCTCTTCGGGCTCAATGCTACAGGTGCTGTATACCAGAACTCCTCCAGGTTTCACCAAATGAGCTGCAGATTCCAAGAGCTCTCTCTGAAGTGCGACAAGGTCTCTTAGATCCTCGTCCGTCCTTTGCCACCTAAGATCCGCCCTTCGTCTAAGAACGCCTGTTCCTGAACATGCGGCGTCCAAGAGGACTTTGTCAAACTCCCTTGCACCAATATCATCAGGCAACCTACGACTGTCACAAATCATGGGCTTAACTGAGAGAATTCCCAACCGCTGTAAATTTTCAGAAATTAAAGCCAGTCTGTGTTCGTGCACATCGCACGCGATAATTTGGCCTCTGTCTCCCATAAGTTGGGCTATGTGAGTAGTCTTACCGCCTGGAGCTGCTGCTAAATCCATTACATGTTCATTGGGCTTAGGTGAAAGCACATAGCTCACCAACATGGATGCTATGTCCTGAGCAATGAACATGCCGCTTGAATATAACTCATGGTTAAACAAGTCTCCGGTGCTCCCGACCTCGATTGCCTCGTCAACCAGATCAGACGGAACCGCCTCAAAACCTTCACGCCTAAGCTTCAAAACAAGAGCGTCCCTTGTGATCTTCAAAGTGTTAGTCCTAATGGTCACCGAAGGCTCTTCATTGTTAACCTGGCAGAGTCTTTCTGTTTCCTCCGGTCCGAATCTCTTAATCCATCTTGACACTAACCATTCGGGGTGAGAATGCTTAAGTGAGATGTGGGAGACCGTCTCTTGGGCATAATCCGGAAACCGAATTGCGTCGGGGTTTCTTAGAAGAGATCTGAGAACAGCGTTGACGAACCCTGCGCTCCCAACGTGGGCATACTTCTTGGCTAAGGCAACGCATTCGTACACTGCTGCATGGCTTGGAATTTGCTCCAGGCAGTATATCTGGTATACGCCAAGCCTAAGCGTGTTTCTTGTAACAGGATCCATCTTTCGAATAGGCCTTGTTGAAAAGGTCCTAATGATGTGGTCAATAGTTTTTTTATGCTTTGTGACACCGAAAATCAGTTGTGTACAAAACGCGCGATCTCGCATAGCGAGATCGACGTTTTCCAGGATACGGTCCCTTGCCTGCTGGGCATAGGCGTTTCTTTCATCAATGTCCACTAACGCCCGGAGCGCAGCTTCTCTCGCACTTTCCGGACTAACCATTAAGATGCCTCCTAAGATCAATCCGCCTTAGTCTCGCCTGCTTCCCCGCAATATCAGCAATCTGAGTAGTTGCGTCAGCGCTACGGCAGTTGCAGCCAGGTACGTCATGCCTGCTGCAGTCAAGACTTCCTTGGCATGAGGAAGCTCTTCACGGGTCACGTACCCGCCTTGGGAAAGTAACGCTAAAGCCCGTCTACTCGCGTCATACTCAACCGGAAGAGTGACAATGGAGAATGCAACCGCTGCTATGAAAAGCCATATTCCTACTGTCATCAGCCAGCTCAAGCCTTGACCAAAGATCAATCCGATTAAGAATAAAGGGAAAGCGAGTCTGGAGCCGAAAGACGCCACAGGAACCAGGCTGGATCTTACCGCAAGAGGTACATAGTTTTCATCGTGCTGAATAGCATGGCCTGCTTCATGGGCCGCTACTCCGAGAGCAGCCAATGAATTGCTTGCATACACCTCAGGAGACAACCTCAGGATTTTGACGCGTGGGTCGTAGTGATCCTGAAGCGTGCCGGAAATCTGCTGAACTTGCACATGGCTGAGTCCGCTTCTGTCAAGTATGTCTCGGGCTACTTCGGCGCCTGTGACTCCGCTCTGTGCCCGTACTCTTGAGTATGAGTTAAATGCCCTTTGCACTCGTGCTTGCGCCCACATGGCGAATAGCATCGCAGGGAATATTAGAAAATATGTTGGGTCATAAAGAAACATCGGAAAATCCCTCCTTTGTTCGCCGCAATATCCAATCAGCCAAAGTTGCGCCCTACTTACCTAGAACGTCACCTACTTGTATAGGGTTCCCACAGAGATAATCCCCTATCTTCAAGCGCTTACTCCCTTCACACTGGACTTCCTGAATGGAGTAGAACCCTTCGCCTGTTGCCGCAACAAGGCCTTGAGGACTCGAACGGCATATCTCGCCAGGTAACACCGGGGTGCTCAGGAGGCTTTCGTTCTCATCCTGTACAACTTTGCCTGCAAATACCTTGAATCTTTTGCCCTGAAGATAAGTAAATGCTCCTGGACGCGGATTGCCTGCTCTAACCAGGTCATGTATTACGCGGGCCGGTTTGCGCCAGTCTATCAGAAACTCGTCATGTGCCAGCTTAGGGGCATATGTAGCCAAGCTTTCGTCCTGCGGAATCCGTGGGGCAGCACCTGCCTCTATGAGCTGCAGTGTCCTCGCAAGTAAATCGGAGCCGCGAGCTGCCAGCTCTTGACTCAATTCTCCACAGGTCATATCTTCCGGGATTTCCACTTTCTCCTGCAAGATCATGTCCCCGGTATCCCAGCCTTCTGCCATATGCATTGTAGTGACACCTGTGACTTCTTCCCCTGCCATAATTGCACGTTCAATAGGGGCAGCTCCCCTATACTTCGGCAGCAAAGATGCGTGGACATTGATACATCCTTTAGGAGGAATGTTCAAAATTACTTTAGGAATCAGAAGGCCATAGGCAACGACTACGATCACGTCAGGCTTCATTTCTCCCAGCATATCGGGAATTTCCTGTCCCCTTAGGGTGCTGGGCGTATACACCGGAATCTTGCGCTCCTCTGCAAGTAGCTTCACAGGAGTGGAAAGATAGCGTCTACCCCGTGATCTTGGACGGTCAGGTTGAGTAAAGACACAGGCTACGTGATGGGGTGAAGACAATAGCGCCTCCAGATGAGGCACGGCAAATTCCGGACTTCCCATGAAGATCGTTCTCATGCTTCGTCCTCTGCCTGTTCTTCTGCTATATTTCTAGCCTTGTCAATGAAAAGTATACCGTCCAGATGGTCTATTTCATGCTGCAGGGCCCTTGCGAGAAGCCCTTCCGCCTCCAGCCTCTCGCAGTCTGTGCCGTTTCCCGACATCCCCTCGACGACTATCTTTTCCCACCTTGTCACTTCTCCGGTCAGTCCGGGCACTGACAGGCAACCCTCTCTGAGGACAGCCTCCTCGCCGTCATTCCTGACTATGCGAGGGTTAAACAGTGTCATGGGCCCTTCTCCCACGTCAATGACAACAATCTGTACAGGAATCCCCACTTGATTAGCTGCAAGTCCTATTCCATCAGCATCGTACATAGTATCCAGCATATTCTTGGCAAGAGCCAGCATCTCTTTGGTGATTTTTTTTACAGGTAGCGCCCGCATTCTTAGTACGGGATCGCCGTATTTTCTGACTTCCAGGACCAACGTGCCGCCTCCCTTATCAAATATCACATATCAAATATCACAGCATACTTTCAGGGTCAACATCTACTTGCACCATTATATCATAAGATGGCACAGGACAGGCGCTTAGCATCTCTTCAATGAGCTTGCTATGGTCATTCGGTCCTATCTCCGGATCGACCTTCAATAGTATTTGCCATCTATGCATTCCTTTTACTCTTGCCAAAGCACAAGGCGCAGGGCCAAGGATTGCCGTCTTCTTCCATTGTTTTGCTGACTTAATCCGGGCCCGGAGCGCCCGCACAAGGCAGACTGAGTGCCTTTCTACCGCGGGAAGGCTCTTGCCGCTGACAACAACCAGTATAAGGCGGGAAAAAGGCGGATATTGGCCTTCGTTACGACAGGAGATTTCTTCATCATAGAAACTTCTGTAGTCATGTGCTTTACCTAGCTCAATTGCGTAATGCTCCGGTGAGTATGTTTGCACTACGACATGTCCGCCTTTGTCTCCCCTGCCTGCCCTGCCTGCAACCTGAGTAAGCAGCTGGAACGTACGCTCGCCTGCCTTATAGTCCGGGAGATTGAGACATGTATCAGCGCTTACTACACCAACCAAGGTTACATTGGGAAAATCAAGTCCTTTCGCTACCATCTGAGTGCCGATAAGGATGTCATACTCTCCTTTTTGAAATTTGCTGACTATTGTCTCGTGAGCCCCTTTCCTCCTTGTCGTATCTGTGTCCATGCGAATGGTGCGAGCATGAGGGAATACTCTTTTGACTTCGCCTTCAATTTTCTGCGTGCCTGCTCCGAAGTACTTGATGTAGCGCCCTCCGCAGTTGGGACAGACTGAAGGAACAGGTTCCTCGTAATCACAGTAGTGGCATCTTATGTTACTGCCTGCTGCATGGTATGTAAGAGCCACGTCACATTCAGGGCACCTCATGGAATAGCCGCACTCTCTACACAATACGAATGTAGAGTATCCACGTCTATTCAGGAACAGAATCATTTGCTCTCCTCTTTCCAACCTATCCGATATCGCCTGAGAGAGGGAGCGCGAAAACATGCTTCTATTCCCTTCCGCCAGCTCTTCTCGCATGTCCACCACTTCAACAGTGGGCATTTCCCTCATCTCAACTCTATGAGGGAGCTCGAGAAGATTGTACTCTCCGTGCAAGGCTTTGTGGTACGATTCCACTGAAGGGGTTGCAGAGCCCAGAACACACGCTGCCCTGGATATCCTGGCTCTTTCACACGCTACATCACGTGCATGGTACCTGGGAGACTCTTCTTGCTTGTAAGAAGTCTCATGTTCTTCGTCAACGACAATGAGGCCTAAATCCTGAACAGGGGCAAAGACTGCCGAACGTGCGCCTACCACTATTCTTGCGTCGCCTCGCTCTGCCCTCCGCCATTCGTCATAGCGTTCGCCTTGAGATAATCTGCTGTGGAGAACAGCCACCGCTTGTCCAAATCTTTCGGAAAAACCTTGCGTCATCTGAGGGGTAAGGGATATTTCAGGCACAAGGACAATTGCGGACTTGCCTTTGGCGAGAACAGCTTCAATGGCACGCATGTATACTTCTGTCTTTCCGCTTGCTGTTACTCCGTGTAGCAAGAAAGGCTTAGGTGCCTCTTGCTCCAGACTGCGGATAATAGTTGTGACTGCCTTGTCTTGCTCAGGAGTCAATACAGGCACGGGTTTTCCTGTCTTTGACGTTCTCTTTATGGGACTCCTGAGGACTTCTTTTTGCGTCTCATTCAGGATCCCCTTTTGAATAAGTGCACGAACTGCTCCGGGTGTGGACCCGGGTGCACTACTAAGACGTCTCCTCAGCATTATCGGGCCTTTCTCAAGGATTATCCGCAAGGCTCCGGCTTGGCGAGGGGCTTTTCTTTCCATGTCTTCTATCAGAATCTTGGCTTTCTCTGTCGGAATTGCCAGCTCTACCAGGGACTCAGTCTTTGGGCGCGCTCTACCTCTTCGCACCGAAGATGGGAACATTTGGGCGATGGCTTCTCCCAAGGAGCATGTGTAGTAGCAGCTCATCCATGCCGCGAGAGCCATCATCTCGTCTGAGAGTGCGGCATCGCCGCGAAGCGCACGGATGTCCTTGACATGAGCGACATCAGGCGTCGGAGTGAAGCCTACGACATATCCTGTGAGCTCTCTTGTGCCGAAAGGGACCAGCACTGCACTGCCTACTTTGACTTGGCCTTCCAGTTTGGCAGGAATGGCATAATGGAATAGGCCCTTTGCACTTTCTGCAGGGATGTCCACTACGACTTCAGCGTACAAATTGCATCCTCCCCGTTTCGTTTGTTACCAGAGGTCTTACTCTTTCCCCAAACCACATTCTTGAGGAAAGGATATTAGGTCCTCTATAGGTAACTTTATCCCTTTCATGGAGGAACTTGCAAGCCTATTTATGTTCTTTGCAGGAATTCCGCAAGCGCCGTTTTGTCTTGACATGCGTTCCAACAAGCACTCGACTGCATGTCTCAGTGACGTGTTCGATTTTCGAACACGGATCAGGGTTGGGGTGTGCGAAATTCGATCACCGTTAGGTTCTTTGGGCTTTGATCTATTTTGTGGGGTTGCGAAGGTCGCAGTCTTCACGATTGAGTAATCCCCGGCACGCCAGTCTTCGTAGGACTGTTTTCTCCAGCCTTCTGAGGAACCTTGTAGTAATGAACTCATTAGTTGACATCGGCTGTACAAGAATCGTATATAGCCCAGCACGATTCCCTCCGAGGATATCAGTGAATATCTGATCACCTATTATTGCAGTCTCTTGGGGTGATGTGCCCAATAGGCTGAGGGCGGATCGGAACGCGGAGGTGAAAGGTTTGAAACCTTTTGCGGACGGAATATCCAGCATGAGTGAAATATCATCTATTCGGGCTTTGCGGTTATTTGAGAGTAAGCATACACGAAAACCATGGGCTTTCGCATCTTCGAGCCACTTGAGAGTCATCGGAGTTATTTCCTTGCTTCCCCACATTGTCACTGTGTTGTCAATATCGAACACAATTCCCTTTATGCCGATATCTTTGAGGTGGGAAAGCTGTATATGATGCAGTGAGTCTACATAGAGGTTTGGACAGAGCTTAGACAGCAAAATCGTACCTCCTGAATAAGCAACAGGTCTAGTGACACTGATGTCTTGTGCCGGTATTGTATCATATTGATACCCGGTTTGTAAAAACCGGTGCAACCGGCCCGGATAGGAGTGCCATTCTTGTCCGAGCCGGGTACTGACTCTCTCTAAGTTCAGCAGTGCCCATCCGGCGTATATGCTTTCAGATGACAATCTGAATTACAC
>DUVA01000130.1 GCA_012841305.1 Bacillota bacterium
AGAATCTCATCCCGGGATCTGTCTTGAGTGATTGGCTTCACAAGCTGACTTCTCTCCTTCTCGGCCATGCGTCTTTCAAGCTCCCTGCCTTCGCGAGAATCAGCTCGGATAATTCCTATGCTCCTTCCGACAAGCCCCCGAATAAACGGAATAGTGCTGAGATCACTGCCGGATTCCATTAGAAGAGCGGCTGAAAAAGCGGAACGGGCGTAATCCATTTTGTTGTCTAAGACAAAAAGATATGCGGTCTCTTCCAACCTTCTCCGGTACGCATTTCTTATCTCACCGGAGAATTCGGCAGCAATATAATCATCAACAATCTTTTGGAGGCGCTTTTCACGGACAATCTCGGATGTGACTATGACACCGCCTAATACCTCAACCACCCGCTCAGCATACTCCTCAACCTTCTCTCCGCCAAGACGCCACGTGCATTCCACAAGATCCAGCAAGTTCTCTGACATTAACACGGCTGTTGAATCCGATTTCGCTGTCGCCTCTTCCATGAGCTCATATATGATTGGTCGTTCGGGCGGAGCAGGCATGTTCTTCACTGTCTCAAGGTAGATTCCAATGCCGTCCGGAAGAGACGTGCCGGATCGGGACGCCTTTTCATAAGCTTCATTCGCAAGATATCTACAATGTGCCGGATCAATTTGGAATATACCTTCTCTCTCCATCCTAAACTCATCAATCCATTCCTCAAACCCACGCTTGCCGAGTTGTGTGACATAGGAGTCATATATACCTTTTTCTTGGGATATGGCCCAAATCATCCTAAACAGAGGCCTACCCGGAGGTCTAATGCCCATAATCAAGAGGTGCATTCCCGCAGCGTCATAATAGGAGGCATAGGCCATCTCAATTTTTCCGGCACGAGCAAGCCCCGGCATCTCACCTGCAGGCTCAGACCTCTCCTCCGGCTGAATCCCGACAGATCTCAGCTTGTGCAAAGCATGGCCTGCCTCTTTCCGGACATTCTTGTCTTTTGTGGACTCTCCAATCCTAAGCAGGGCATTAGCAGCAGATCCATCATGTATCGCACCTAAAGCGCAGCATGCTGCACTTGCCACGCGAGAATCGCTGCTGACTGCAAGCTCCTCTAAATCCGGCACCACCTCAAATCCATAAGTGGCGATTGCACCATCTAATACTTCGCCAAGCGTCTTATCGGACAAGCCTGATAGATCCTGATTTAGGATATTGCTTTGTGAATCCGCTCTGTCTTCTGGATGCTCTGTCACTGTCTTAGTCCTCCCTGCAAATAGCCATATCTGCTAAGCAGTATTCTTTCCCAGGATCTGAATTCCTCCATGGACAAGTGAGGCATTCATGAGATATCGAGCTTAACGCTTGCTTGCTGTCGCCCCAACTTATCTTACCTAAGCTATCCTATGGAATCTCGTGTAGGAATTCCGTTCATTGCATAGAATTAACATGGACAGGAGGGGATTAGGTTGAAGAGGTTCATACCCTTAGCTTTAGGTGCCATAATACTCTTTGCTATCCTTGCAGCTATACATAGTCTGCGGGCACCCGCAAGACGAGATGAAAACCACGCCCCGGCCTCTATTACCCTGGCAGGATCCACCTCCGTCCAGCCATTCGCGGAGATACTTGCAGATGAGTATATGAATGAAGTAGAAAACATCATTATCAATATCCAAGGAGGCGGATCCAGCGCAGGTGCCAGGTCAGCTCTTTCAGGCGTGGCTGAAGTGGGCATGTTGTCCCGTGAGCTCCAAGGAGATGAGAAGACTCTAGTTCCCACATATATCGCTTATGATGCAATAGCGCTGGTTGTCCACACTTCCAATCCCTCTCGCAACCTTGACATCGCAGAGGTTCAGGGCATATTCGCCGGAAAGACTACCGACTGGTCGGAAGTAGGAGGCGAAACGCGCAAGATTCACGTAGTCACCCGGGAAGAGGGATCCGGAACCCGTGGCGCGTTTGACCAGATCATCATGGGAACCGTTGAAGTCACTCCCGGCGCCATAGTTCAGGACTCCAACGGCGCAGTGAGAGAAATCGTAGCCGGTGATCCTTCCGCCATAGGCTACCTCTCCCTCGGCCTTGTGGACAAGCGTGTAAAAGCCATAGCCGTCTCCGGCGTACTGCCAAGCATCGCCACAGTAGCAAACAACACCTACAAGCTGGTAAGGCCTATGATACTTGCCACCCGTGAAGGCCCGAGGAAAGAGGTAAGGGATTTCATCAGTTACTGCCTTAGTGAAAAGGCCCAGGCAATGCTGGCAAAAGAAGGTTTAGTGCCGGTTACATCGGTTACGCCGGGAGGGTAGCCTCACCTGGGCGATGACAATTTCGAGCCTGCGCGCGGCAATTTTGGCGCGGCGCATGGCAATCCCAAGCCAGGGCGTGGCAATCCTGGGCTCGGATAAAGGAGGATGCCTGCAGTCATGCATCGGAGCGAAACACTGGTCCAATGGTCTCTGGCTGTAGTTGCGCTTTCGGCAATAGCGGTCCTTGCACTGATCATCATATTCATCTTCAAAGAAGGGTCGCCCATCATAGCCAGGCTGGGCATTGCACAGTTTATCACTGGAACTAAATGGTCTCCTACAAGGGGCATGTTTGGAATATTACCGATGATACTCGGCTCGGTCTGGGTAACGTTGGGCGCTCTCATAATCGGAGTTCCAATAGGTCTCGCCACTGCGATTTTCCTCGCTGAGATGGCACCGTCCCGAACAAGTCAGATCCTGAAATCCGCCATACAACTTCTGGCTGGCATCCCGTCTGTCGTGTTCGGCTTCATCGGACTTATCATTCTCGTCCCCCTTATAAGGAAGTGGCTGGGCGGACCCGGCTTTTCCGTCCTCGCAGCCGGCATCGTGCTGGGGATTATGATATTGCCCACAATAGTCAGTGTATGTTATGACGTGTTTAAGGCTGTCCCTCAGGCATACAGAGAAGGCATGCTGGCCTTGGGAGCTACAAGATGGCAGACAATAAGGATGGTGGTTCTCCCTGCTGCAAGGCCTGGAATCATAGCAGCGGTCATCCTTGGTATGGGACGAGCTGTCGGAGAGACTATGGCAGTGATAATGGTAGCAGGCAACGCCACAAAAATCCCGATCTCTCCCTTGGCGCCGGTAAGGACTCTTACAAGCAATATCGCCCTGGAAATGGGCTATGCCGTAGGCGAACACAGAGAAGCGCTTTTCGCCACCGGCATTGTGCTTTTTGTCATCATAGCGCTTCTGAATACCCTGGCGCGCTTAGTCGCCCGAGTTGAAAAGGTGTAAAGATGACCGATAGGCAAATTACCCTTCTTTTTGCAGGCATAACAGGCCTGACTGTACTAATCCTGGTATTCATCATAGGCTATGTCATGATAAATGGGCTGCCCGGGCTGACCTTGCAGTTTCTCCTTGAGTCACCACGGGAGATGGGAAGGACAGGCGGGGTGTTCCCTGCAATAGTCGGAACTGTGCTCCTCACCGGAATAGCGCTGATTATCGCAGCTCCGGTCGGGATATTGACTGCCGTCTATCTGACTGAGTACACCCGCGATACATGGTTACCCAAAATAGTTCGATTCGGCACAGAAAGCCTGGCAGGGATCCCTTCCATCATTTTCGGCCTTTTCGGCTTTCTGTTCTTCGTAATATATCTGGATCTGGGCTGGTCTGTCTTATCAGGCGCCCTGACTCTTTCTGCAATGATACTGCCAACAATCGTAAGGACATCTGAAGAAGCTATCAGGGCAGTGCCGGACGCTTATCGCGAGGCAAGCTTCGCACTGGGTTCAACCAGGTGGCAAACGGTGACAAGCGTGGTTTTGCCGTCAGCAAAACCCGGAATTATGACCGGAGTAATTTTGGCCATAGGGAGAGCAATCGGCGAAACCGCTGCTGTCATCTTTACCGCCGGATCATCACTTAGATTGCCCAGGACCCTCTTGGACTCCACAAGAACCCTGCCTGTCCACTTCTACATCCTTGCCAGGGAAGGCATATCATTGGAGAATGCGTACAGCACAGCTCTAGTGCTAATCCTCTTGATATTGGCGATCAATATAGCAGCCTACACCATAATGGATCGGCTTGCTAAGAAAGAGAGTTAGCGCCCACGAACGGAACAATCGAGGTGATACCGGAGCCTATGGTTGAAATCGAAGCAGTTAGGGGTAAGGGTGCAAGAGAAGACAATAATAGGCGCATTCCTGAGAACGGAAGCCCCGTGAAAATCCATGCCCACAATTTCAGCTTCTTCTACGGAGACCACTTGGCGCTAAGAAACGTCAGTCTTGAGATCAGACACAATCAGCTCTTCACAATTATGGGTCCTTCAGGGAGCGGTAAGACCACGTTCCTTCGCGCCTTAAACAGGCTGGGTGACCTAATCCCGAACACCCGGCACGAAGGATCCCTCAAAATCGACGGGACTGACGTGTATGACTCAAGAACCGACATAGCGGAATTGCGCAGAAACGTAGGCATGGTTTTCGCCCTGCCTGTAGCGCTTCCCATGAGCATATTCAGCAATGTGGCACACGGGCCACGAATGCAGGGAGTGCGACATCAAAAGGAGCTTGAGGAGATTGTGGAAAAAGCCCTACGTGACGCCATTCTATGGGACGAGGTAAAAGACAGGCTGAGTGACAATGCTTCGCGTCTCTCAGGCGGGCAGTTGCAGAGACTCTCCATCGCGCGTGTGCTGGCCTTAGAGCCGGAGATTATCCTTCTCGATGAGCCCACATCGGGACTGGATCCCATCTCCACGTTAAGAATTGAAGAGCTCCTCTGGGAATTGGTTGAGCGCTACACAATTGTCCTGGTGACACACAACCCTCTCCAGGCAGCACGTATTGACAGCAGAACAGCTTTTTTCTTAATGGGCGAACTCATAGAAACCGGGTCTGCCTATGATATCTTTACCAGGCCGAAAGATAAGAGGACTGAGGACTATGTTTCAGGGAAGTTCGGATGATAGGAATGAAGTTCAGAGATGGTATGTGAGCATTATGGAACAGAAAAATGACTGCAAGATAAGAATTGATAACCTGAACCTTCATTTTGCCACTAACCATGTGCTAAAAGGCATTAATCTCAATATCACAAGAAACTTGATTACCGCTTTGATCGGACCTTCAGGATGCGGAAAATCCACACTGCTGAAGTGCTTGAACCGAATGAATGACATTCTTTCCGATGTGAGAATTGAAGGACAGGTTCTCCTGGAAAATCAGGATATCTATGCGGACACCGTAGATGTTTCGCACCTCCGCAAGAGAGTAGGCATGGTATTCCAACGGCCTGTAGCCTTCCCTATCTCCATATACGAAAACGTGGCTTCAGCGCCCAGAGTCCATGGAGTCTCACACAAGGGAACCCTTAACACCATAGTCCAAGCAAGCCTGGAAAGAGTAGGCCTCTGGGATGAAGTCGCTGACAAGTTACATAAATCTGCGCTTAGCCTGTCCCTCGGACAGCAGCAACAGCTATGTATCGCCAGGGTCATAGCAAGCGAACCTGAGGTAATCCTCTTAGATGAACCTTGTTCCGCGTTGGATCCCATGTCTACAATGAAAATCGAGGAACTCATGAGGCAACTGGCAAAGAACTATACTGTAGTAATTGTCACTCACAGTATGCAGCAAGCTGCCAGAGCATCTGATTACACTGTATTCATGCTCGGAGGAGAAATCATAGAGTCAGGCCCTACAGCAGAAATATTCACCTCCCCGAGGGACACCCGTACCGAGGACTACATAACAGGGAGATTTCGTTGATCAGTAATTTGGATTCAGCCGGGACATGTCGCTGCAACTATGGAAAGGAGGGGTTAGAGGTGGTAAAGCCGAGAAGGAGATTCGAGCAAGAGCTGGCAGAGCTCGAGGAGCTGATCCTCCGTATGGGCGCCATTTCTGAGGATATGCTGAGCAGGATGATACGCGCACTAAGAGAGAGGAATGTAGAATTTGCGGAAGATACGGTACGGATGGATGATCAGGTGGATGCGCTTAACCTTGAAATCGAGACTAAATGCATAAGACTCATTGCGACCCAGCAACCTCAAGCCCGTGATCTTCGGAGGATAATAGCTGCTCTCAAGATTTCAGGAGACGTGGAAAGAATCGCAGACTACGCAGTGGATATCTGCTTAGTAGTAAAAGAACTCGCTGACAAGCCCCTGTTCAAACCACTTGAGGATATCCCTAGAATGCAGGAGTTAGTCAAGAAAATGCTCCATGAAACCTTGGACGCTTTTGTCACAAGGGATTTGGAGCTTGTCTACAAGATGATTGCTGATGATGAAGAAGTCGATACCCTCTATGAAAACCTGTACGTTGAGTTAAAGGACTTCATGAAACAAGACCCTTCCTTGGTGGACCAAGCCGTATCGTTAATCCTGATTACACGTTATTTGGAACGTATAGCGGATCACGTCACCAACATAGGGGAGCGCGTATTCTACGTAGAAACCGGCGAGCTTAAGGAGTTGCATGTCTAGTAAAACGGCAGCTCAACGAGCTGCCGCAACAGGTTTTAGCGAAGTTAGCGCTTCTTATTGAAGACTCGCATCATGCGCTCAAACATCACTTCCGATAAGCACATGGGCAAAAACTGCCGAGTCGGATATTATCCTATGACTTACAGGAGCATCCACATCCTCCCTTGCCCACTGCCCTCCACGCTGCATCCATAGTGCTTCGCATGAGCATAGCAATGGTCATAGGGCCTACACCGCCTGGCACAGGCGTGATATGGCTTGCGATTTCTTTCGCCTCGTCGAATTTTACGTCCCCTACCAATATGCGTTTACCTTCCTCAGTTCTGCCGACTTCATTCACGCCGACGTCTATTACTACTGCACCTGGCTTTATGTAACTCCCGTCCAGCATTTCAGGCCTACCGATTGCCGCAACAAGTATGTCTGCCTCTCTGCACACGCCGGGCAAATCCACTGTGCGAGAGTGACAAATAGTCACAGTTGCATGCTGGGCAAGGAGCAACATCGCTACAGGCTTACCTACTATATTGCTGCGGCCTACCACCACTGCGCGCTTACCTTTAATCTCCATCCCCGTCTTCTTGATGAGGCGCATGATCCCCAAGGGCGTGCACGGCACGAAGGCTTCTTTACCGACAACGAAATTCCCGACGCTTACCGGATGGAACCCATCCACGTCCTTACGGGGATCTATCGTCTCCAGCACCTCGCCTTCGTCAAGGTGATTTGGCAGAGGTAATTGCACAAGGACACCGTGAATTCTCTTGTCGTTGTTTAGATTCCGGATTGTGGCAATGAGTTCTTCCTGGCCGGTTGATGCAGGCATAGCATATTCCTCTGAGTGTATGCCCAGGTTCTCACACATCTTCTTCTTACTGGACACATAAACACGGGATGCCGGATCATCGCCGGCAATGATCACGGCAAGCCCGGGAGGATAACCATGAGCTTTCCTAAACGCCTCTACCTCTCCGGCTACCTCCGCTCGGACTTCCTTCGCTACAGCTCTCCCATCAATGATCGATGCAGCCATGTCTTGCAGTCCTCCTTGAATTTATCATATTGCCTCGCTATCTTATACCCTTCACAAGCGCCTTAAATCTCTCGCCTCTGGCCTTGTAGTTTCTGAAAAAATCAAAGCTTGCGCATGCAGGCGACAGCAAAACTACGTCACCCGGGGACGCTTCCAAAAATGCCGCATGCACGGCTTCGTCAAAATCCCCGGCCATCACGGTTCTTGCCTTTCGCCCCAATTTCTTCTCTGCTTTTTCTATGGCAGACTGGATTTCGCAAGCAGTATGACCTACAAGCACTGTGGATTTGACTCTCTCAGCAATGACTTCCCCAAGGCTTTCAAAGGACAACTTCTTGCTGGAGCCTCCGGCAATAAGCACTACCGGAGCGCTAAACGACCTAATTCCCGCAATAGATCTACTTGGCGTGGTCGCGCTGGAATCATCATAGAACTTAACGCCTCGCCTTTCTGCGACGAATCGAATCCTGTGTTCCACGCCGGCAAATTCCTTTGCCACACTACGGAGACATTCGAAGTCACATCCGGCCAGAGTTGTGACTGCTGTCACAGCCAGAAAGTTTTCCACATTATGCTCACCCGGCAATCGAATGTCGTCAAGGCGGAGAGCTACCCCGCTCCTGCCCTCCACATCAACGATAATCTCGTCTCCCTTGACATATACTCCGCCCGGGACTTCTTCATGCCTTGAGAAGAACACATGTCCCCCCGGACACCGGCTGCCCATGGAACGCGTCCACGGATTGTCCAGATTCAGAACTGCATAATCTCCGGGCGCCTGGTATCTGAAAATGCCCTCTTTCGCTTCAGCGTACTCCTCCATGGTTCTATGGTGATCCAGGTGGTTGGGGGAAAGGTTCAGGATAACACCTATGTGAGGACTCTTTCTAAGGGGCTGTAATTGGAAACTGGAAAGCTCCAGGACAACCACAGAATCAGCCTTTATTTCAAACACTTCGGAAAGAAGAGGGTTGCCGATGTTTCCGCCGACAAAGACCTCTTTCCCTCCTGCTCTGAGGACTTCACCCACCAGTGTAGTCGTGGTGGTTTTCCCATCGCTTCCCGTTATGCCGATGACAGGCGCCTCACAGAGATCAAGAAACAGCCCGATTTCATTCGATTGCCGAACCCCTTTTCCCCTCGCTTTAACCAGTTCAGGAAGGTCAAGAGGCATCCCGGGAGTGGGGAAAATCATGTCGAACTCATCGAGCCTCTCAAGATAACCTTTACCGAGCCTGAACTCAATAGGTAGATCCGCTATGTCGCGATATGCAGCACCAAGCTGTTCTTCTTCCTTCATATCGCACGCCACAACTGATGCCCCGACTTCCACCAGGAATCGAATTACCGGAGCATTGCTTATGCCGATTCCTAGGACAGCAGCCCTCTTTCCTTTGAACTTCCGAGTATACTCTCTTTGTCTCTCAGTCACCGCAATTCTCACCTTCTGCTGAACTCCCCGATCCTTCAGTCTGCCGAGTTCAGCTTCTACATTAAGTTTACCAATAATGCTACTCACTGCAAGTTGTATCTAACAATTTGCCATATTCTATAGTGTGGCTTACATCTCCTGCCTGAAAAGTTGCGCATTCTACAAAGGGACGATATACTTTGGGTAAGAGTAATTAGGAACTTTTTCGCTCTCAATGCGTTTCCTTAATATGACTGGAATCTCCGGATTTGCCCGGGGAATAAGGCGGAATGGGGTGGTAGAGACATGCTGAACACACAAGCCTTGGCCGGCACCCAGTATAGAGAGAGCAACATAGACGCCTTTGAAGAACTGGTACGCACCTATGATCACAAGCTCTACCGTGTCGCCTTAAGGTTAACAGGAAACACCGATGAAGCCAAAGACTTGGCCCAGGAGGCATTATTACGGGCTTACCGTGCCTTTGATAGGTTCAAAATGGGCACGTCCTTTGAGAAGTGGCTGTTTCGTATAGCATCTAACCTGTACATCGATAAGCTGAGAAAGTACGGCAAATACAGATTCGAATCTCTTGATGAGCCTATTGCCACCAACGATGGCTATATAGAGAAAACACTTCCTGACTGGACCGGCAACCCTGAAGAGATTGCCCAACAGAATGAACTTGCGGATAAGATCCAAGCTGCCCTTCAGTCTCTACCCGTGAACTACCGTATGGCAGTGGTCTTGTATGACCTCGAGGGATTTTCTTATGAGGAAATCAGCGGTATCCTTGAGTGCTCTATTGGCACAGTGAGATCTCGTATACATAGAGGACGTAGACTCCTCCGAAAGAAACTAGCGCCATACGTTTACCAAGGAACTGAGGTTGAAGTCGGGTGATAAGGAATATGAATTGTGAAAAGGTAAGAAGCCTTCTCTCTGCTTATCTCGACAGAGAATTGGATTATCATGAACTACGTCAAGTCGAGCTTCACCTTCTGGACTGCGAAAGCTGTCAAGAAGAATGCCGGTCACTCAGAGCGACAAAGGATCTCCTTGGAATGCTAGACACACCTGAGCTACCTCGAGAGTTCTGGCCTGAATTGAAAGAACGGATTAATTCGCACTCAAGGCCCGGATTTTCCTCAGGACTCCTTGTGAAGGTGCTTGTTCCTGCTGCCGCCTTGCTGGCCTTGGCAATTCTACCTCTTACCTTGGTTACGCGTACCGGGGCCTCAAAGGGCATGACTCAGGCCAAGACAGACCTGGTTGAGCCCTACATCAGGGAATATGTTATTTCAGAACTTGATAGGCCATTTTCAGACAAGAC
>DUVA01000131.1 GCA_012841305.1 Bacillota bacterium
ATGATCTTATTAGCCTTGTACTGGAGAGAGAGCGTTGTGGTTTTCGCATGACAGCTTCCTTTCATCTTATGTGCAGACTGAAAAGAACTTATCTACATAATAGTCGAAGTGGTTGGTGATGTCAAGAAAGAAATCCGACTCGTTTTCCATCGAAAAGTTTAGGGTTATGATCCAGAATGACTCTAGATAAGGAGAAACTATGAACTATATGATGTGAGATGGTCGGAAAAAGCAAAGGAGGAGATAGAAAGGAGCAAGACCATTATGCACTAGCGCAGATGTCGTGTCGCCGGCATCCATGAAATGGAGGTAATCTTGCTTTCATGCCGAAGCTAAGAGCAATACATAGAGAGGCACATGCCACACTAGGAAGTGATCGGTTCGTTGCTTAGAAGGGGGATGGCTGATGAGTGACCTGAAGCTGTTTTGTCTTGAGGGTGACGGGGTTCGCGAACTAGAGGGGCAGTCGGTGGCAATCGAAAAATCCCTTCAGAATCTGATGGAGAAGAATCTTCAAGATTTCCTAAACATCAGGTTTGTTGCCAGCGAGTATTCAACAAGCAAATCTCATAAAGGAAGAATTGACACCCTTGGACTCGACGAGAACAACTGCCCTGTAATAATCGAGTACAAGCGAGCGCTAAACGAGAATGTCATAAATCAGGGGCTATACTACCTGGATTGGTTGATGGATCATAAAGCTGAGTTCAAGTTACTGATCCTGGAGAAGTACGGAAAAGAAGTCGCTGATAGCATAGAGTGGTCTTCGCCAAGGTTGCTATGTATCGCCGGTGATTTTACTAAGTACGACGAATACGCAGTTCAACAGATTAACCGGAACATCGAGCTTATCAGATACAAGAAATACGGAAACCAATTTATCTTACTAGAATTGGTGAACGCAACTACCGCAGCCTCAAGCCAGACTACATCGGTGGGAGAGGGCAGTGATAGCGTCCAGTCGACGGTAGTTGAGTTGCTGGCCAAGTCTCACAAGGACGTACAGGACAGATTTGATCTGTTGAAGGAGTCTCTCTTGGCTTTAGGCGACGATGTCCAGATGAAGACGTTGAAACACTACTTTGCGTTCAAGCGTTTTGGTAATTTTGCTTGTGCCGAGGTTCATCCGTTCAAGAAGAGAATTCTTGTCTATGTTAAGGTAAATCCGGACTCATGTGTTCTTGAAGATGGTTTTACCCGTGATGTTAGAACCGTAGGTCATTATGGAACAGGCGATCTTGAGATTACCATTTCCACAAATGACGATCTTGAAAGGGCCAAACCGCTGTTACTGAAGAGTTATGAAGGGAGTTAGGTCTCATACCATGATTCTAAATGAGAAGCTGCCTCGGGACTTCTCTGCTTTTCTTACGAAGGATGACTATGAAAGAGGGAAAGCCGCCAAAGAGATTCACGAAAGAAGAGCTTATCGCTGCCAAGCAACGTCTAGATGCGTCCCCGCACGGATCGGGGGTCTGAGGAGGATTTTGCTGCCTTTCTTGACACCTATGAGCACTCTGAAAATATTCGGCAGATGGCTACAAGGCACCTCCTAAAAGAGTAGATCCGCAATGGTTCCGAGAGTGCGTTTATACCGACAAGCAAAGATGAGCTCCGCGACGTATTGTGTTGCGGTAATCGCTACGCAGGTATTCTACGGGCATCCCTCCTTATGGACATGGTGTGCGAAAGAGGTTGTCACTAGCCAATGGCGATCTTCACAAGCGACAGTCCACTTACTTATGTATGTACGTTGGCTTGCGATTTTTGCTTTCCGACATGAATATCAATCCGGATATCATTCCGGTAAGGCCTAGCAACAAGACCATCTGTAACCCAAGTGTGATGAATAGCCGATCCGGGAGATATCCGAATGAGTATAGCGCGAGAACGCCTTACACGCAGAGGATAGGGAGGCCGGCAGCAAAACAGCATCCGGCCTGCAAGTACCGGCCGGATGTCTGCTACCGGGAGTCATCTTTGTATGCCGTCTGATCGCTCCGTTAAGCTCACAAGCCAGTTAGCGTCAGAGTTGTCCACATCTTAACCAACGTCAGAGTTGTCCACATCAGCGAACTGGTGCATGGGATACGTTCGGTGTTCTTATCTCCTTGCATTCTACATCCTCTGGACATTATCCTCATGTGTCTTGCCAGAGCCTTTCTTAGTAAAGGTTTTACAGCATGTTTCCTCGCACCTGCCTGCCGGAGTGGGGGATGCGACAGATGCCTGCGGAGCGTCAAAGCTGTCGGGTTTCGCCTGAGCCAGGGTATCTGAGGTCACCATGATCTGCGATGCGCCGCACATATTGTCTTGCTTCCAGTAATGGCAGTTACTGACACTACATCTGATTCTACCGTCCATCTGATTACACTTCCTTTCCAGGTTATTGGCAGGACGAATGTTTTGCCCCGGTCTATGCCGGTATCACTATGGTTCCGCATACTAGTATGTCCATAGAGCGTCCAATTCCTTCGCTTTGTGCCGATGGGGCTTTGTGAAATCCCAGATAGCTCTCGGATAGCGGTTGCTTTCCGAGCAAGCGTCCTCTCGGACCTCCGATTCTGAACCCTCACTGCAAGCTTCATGTAGTATGGTCGAAAACCGACCACAAATTCTCGTCTGCTGTATGATTTTCGACCACCTTTTGCGGAGCGAAGTCTTAAGAGATCCAAAATCAACCACCGCGAGGCTCTCTAGTGGCTGATTTTCGGCCACGATCACGCCTCAAGGTGGTAGAATGTAGAACACCTTATCATGAAGAATCTCTTCACTTGGGGAGCATGGATGCAAAATCGACCACGTTTTTCAAAAAGGTGAGCGAAAGACTACCACCCTTTCTAAAAGAGTGGTAGAAAACCTTCCACCTGAGCCTCAAAAAGCTATCAAAACCCCTCTTCAGCCCAAAAATGTGGTCGAAAATCAACCACTATTGCCGTTGGGGGTGGTCGAAAACCGACCACTTATCGGCTTTTTACTGCGAACATCCGAAAAGGTGGTAGAAATTGAAGCAGCGTTTTGAAAAGAGTGGCTGAAAATCGACCATGCTTCTTAGGAAACTGCTTGCTTTTCTATGTCATTTGGCTCTCATCCCTTAGGCCGGCAGTTGCCGGACGGAATTCGTAATATTCATCCTGAAATGCGCGACAGAACAGGCTTCACAAAATCGTCCCATATATTACCTTAATGATGAAGACCAGGTTAAGCAGGATATTCGAGGTTGTGGAGCGAACTAGCTATTACAAAATGCCACCATGACAGCTTGATGGCCCGGTGGCAATCATGACAATGGCAACCGATAACAATGGCAACCGATAGCAATGGCAACCGATAACAATGGCAACCGGACTTCGCATCCGGACTCAGCCACGCGCCTTCCACCGGCAAGTATCCGGCAAGTGCGGAAACTTGAAGGCAATATGGAAGGCGGATTGCTTTATAGGAGAGAAAGGATGATTATCCCATCATGGGTTTAATAAATCAGGGATACAAGAAAACCATAACCGCCTTTGTCGTCCTGGCCTTCATGCTCTCGTCCGTAGGCCTTGCCGAGGCGGCAGCGGAGACATTTAACAGGACAGATCCCAGCTTGAAAGCGGTAGTCCGAGGAGAGCAAGGCCCCATGTTATTCATTGGCGGAAGCATGGGGATTTCCGGTGAGGTCTTCTTCGGCGATATTCCTTATGCGCCTGATCCTTATGCTCCTGAGCCCGGTGACGATGGTTCCGGTGACGAAGAGCCCGGTGACGCTAAAAACATCGACAACTACCTACCGCCAAAGCCTCAAGGCGTCACTCTTCCAGGTATCTGTCAGAATCTCAGCCTAATAGTCGATGCCAGGTTCGGTGAGGCCATTCAGGCTTATACTAGGCTTTCAATGAGCGGTGTCTGGGGTGTAAGCAGGCCAAGTGATGCCAGTCCCTGGATGCCGTCAATGGTCAGACCGCTCCTTGTTGACGAGGCCTGGGTCAGATATGCTACTGAGGACTTTCAGGTGCGCGCAGGTAAACAGAGGTTCTCGTTAGGCCCTATCGGGCTTTTGGGTAGGACTGACTTGGAGCCTGCGGAGGGGATTGTCTTTGACACAGGATCCGAGAAATGGGGTCTTGTAGGAGTGTGGTCGAGGCTCAGCTCAGGGTATTACTACAATAGCTCATTTGTGACTCGCGCTGACAATCTACTGGCATTCAGGTTGACTTGGCCGGTGGCTAATACATGGACTCTCGGTTTGAACTACTTAGCCGACGGCCTTGGAGACGAGACCGGCATCTCCTTAGATTTTCTGGGGAATACCCGGGGCCGAAACATCGCAGCAGAGGTCGGCATGTTTGAATCGAGCTCAACGCTTTATCCTGAATATCGCACATCCGGATGGGTGCCTGGTTTCATCCTGAAAGCGGAAGCCTTTAACACGCCAGAGCATCGCCTGGAGTTTTCATATGGATATCTCACTCGGGGATTCGCCCCGTACTACTCCAGTGTAGCGTCACGTTCGGGCGGATTCTCAATTCCCTTTGATCAAAACACCCAGGGGATAGCCGTGACCTATGACCGCCGTCTCTCTCCCTTAACTGAAGTCAACTTGAAAGTCGCTCATCTTCGTTTTCTGGACAATGATGCCGCACATAACGGAGGAGGCAACGGGAATGAGAGCAGCAGCGGCACGGATCAAAGCGGCACGGACCAAAACGGTGTAAGGGACGACATCGCGAACGAAAATGGTGCGGAGGGCAACAGCGCAAAGGACAACAGCGCAAAGGGCAACAGCGCAAAGGACAACAGCGCAAAGGACAACAGCGCGGGCGGAAGCAGTGCTGAGGGCCACGGCACCAACGGAACAACGAGATCTGCGCTTTTGATGACCCAATCTGCGACAACTCCCGTATTGCTGGGTTCTGCCTCAGTAAGGCACGAACTCAGGACGAACATATTCGCAGAAGGCAAATACGAACACTGGTGGATGGAAAGCGGAAGCAGTTACGGGCGGCTTACAGCAGGAGTGACTATGAACTTCTAGGTTTGCTTGTAGGTAGGACTTAGCCGTCTTGTGCCGAACTTGACTATCTCACTGTAATGGGGGTCTCTAGAATCATGAGATGTACACACCAAAGAATAGCTACACGGTCTATACACGCTAGTGCAATCACGCGGACTACATACCGTAACAGAGCCACTGGGACTGCACACTCAACTGCAACCACGCGAACTGTAAACCCAAGTGAGACTACATGGGCTAAGAACTCAAGTAAACCCGCGCAAACCGGGAACCCAAGCACAACCAGGCGGACTGCAAACTCGTGTAGGACCAGTCGAACCACAAACTCAAGCACAACCACACGGACTGCAAACCCAAGCACAACCACGCGGGCTACATACTGCAGCACAACCTCGCGGATCGCCCTGATCCTGCTGGCTTTGATTTGCGCATCTTCCTTAGTGTGCTTCCCTGCACTGGCCAAGGGAAGCCTGGAAGGTGTCAAGATATTCATCGATCCCGGCCATGGCGGCCCTGACCCAGGGGCAGTGGGTCCTTCCGGACTTCACGAAGCTGACGTGAATCTTCGCGTCAGTCGCGTCCTCGCCAATTGCTTAAGGGAATACAGCGGGGCAACAGTTGTGATGTCACGCACAGACAATGTCGATGTGAGCCTTGGCGAACGAGTCACAGCAGCCAACAACTGGGGAGCTGACAGATTCATTTCCGTCCATCACAACGCGTCTGTCAACCGTGACTATAACGCAACTGAGACCTATGTGTATTACTACGCTGACAGGACGGCTATTGACATGCAAGAGAACGTGCACAGGCGGCTCGTCGAAGGCCTCGGCCTCCGAGACGGACAAGCGCGGACAGCCGGTTTTTACGTGCTTCGTTATACGTCCATGCCTGCAATCCTTACAGAGGCCTCATACATCAGTAACCCATACGAAGAGGCGAGGCTCAAAGACATGGGCTATACCTGGCGCGAAGGGTATTACATCTATCTTGGTATTGCGGATCATTTTGGTGTGGCGCCGTAGGAAAAAACTGCTCCTGTCTTTCTCTTACAAGTGACAGTATAATTAAAGTGCAGCTACACAGCTTGAGCTTCAGGTAGAGTGATGGGAAGGGGAGCAAAAGATTGGACGCAATCCGTAAACAACTCAGCCCAACACGTGTCCGCGGAGGGATTAGGTTTCGCTATTTTGACCTATCCGCATCCTCAGTGACTATCGCAGGAGAATTCAATGACTGGCACAAGACCTCATGCAGGCTCACGAATTACCCCTGCGGTGTCTGGGAAACAGTAATCCCGCTTGAGAAAGGCGTATACCAGTATAAGTTCATAGTAGACGGCATGTGGACACATGATCCTTCCAATCCTTGTATGATGCTAAATGAGTTCGGAGGCGTGAACTCAGCGCTTGAAGTCACAGACGCTGATGATGTCCGATTGCAGAACCCGCCCTGCGGAGCGCGAGGCTACGGCAAGCTGAGAGCGGTTTCCAGTCCGGACTGGTTGCAAGATGCCGTAATCTATGAAGTATTCCCGCGCACGTTTTCGGCAGAAGGGACACTTGACGCTGTAAGGCGTCGAATCCCGGAGCTCCATGATCTTGGCGCAACCTGTATCTGGCTTATGCCGATACACCCTATTGGCGTATCTGGCAGGAAAGGGATTCTCGGAAGTCCGTACGCCATCTCTGACTATCGCAGCATCCATCCGGATCTCGGCACGCTTGAGGATCTAAAGAGACTTGTGAGGACAGCTCACGGGTACGGGATGAAGGTAATCATGGATTTTGTCGCAAACCATAGCTCGGTGGATTGCCGGCTTCAAAGGATCCATCCTGAGTGGTACAGGCGCGATTGTCACGGCAGGCCTCAATCCCCTGGGTTCGGCTGGACTGACGTCTTGGGGTTTGACTACAGAAACCGTGACCTTAGAGACTACATGATTGAGACAATGCTCCACTACATCAGGGAGTGTGACATAGACGGCTACAGATGTGATGTAGCTGCACTGGTGCCTACTGATTTCTGGCGTGAAGCCAGAGAAGCGTTGAAAAAAGCTAAACCTGATGCCATCTTGCTTGCTGAATCCCACGAACCATCCCACAACGCCGTCGCCTTTGATTTGACGTATGAGGAGAACCTTCCCCAGGTGCTGCAGAAAGTCTTTTTCGGGACACTTTCTGCCAGGGCAATCCGGCACCTTATTGAGGAGGACAGACTCACGTTTCCTGTAGGATCCATGCGTATGCGTTACTTGGAGAACCATGACCAGCCCCGGGCGGTGGAGCGGATTGGCGTTAGGGGATTGAGGGTTGCGGCAGCTCTTCTCTTTACCCTGGACGGGGTGCCTCTCATTCATAACGGCCAGGAGATTGGTGAAGGCCGGCGCGCGTCGTTGTTCGAGCCATTCAAGATCCAGTGGGAAAGCGGCGACTATATAATGAGGGAACTCTACAGACACCTCTCCCACATGCGCAGCAATGTTCCTGCTCTCAGGCGAGGTTCGCTCGCTTTTCTCAATGTAGCCAGGGATGACTCAGTGCTTGCCTACTATCGCGAGTGTGAGGACAGCCGCATTGTCGTGCTCCTTAACTTCACATGTGAGATGATTGAAACCAGAGTCGGCGCACCTAAGGAGCTGGTGCGGGATTTTGCGGAGGTAGGCTACCGCTTCACCGAGCTAAACGGTCAAACCTCACCTGTATGCATTAGCGGGCAAGGCCTTCTCGGAAGGGAAGTTACTTTGGATCCATACGGAATAAGGATCTTCTCCCTCGAGGCTATCAGCCCTTGTCGCTGTATTGCGTAGCTATCAGCCCCAGTATCACCCCCAGTCGATGAATTGCATAGCACAGCCATCATCCCTTGTCGCTGCGCTGCATGGCTACGTTAGTTCTTGTCGCCGCATTGCATGGCCGTATCTGTCACGGTGGTTGGTTGTGATAGACAGTCAGATCGCGGACTCTTACTGCAAGCCTCATTTGGTGTGGCCGTAAAACGACCACATTTCTATTTTCATTGCGCGATTTTCTGCCACCTTTTTCGGAGCCACAGTCTGCGTGGTCGATAAACAACCACCGTGAGGCTCTTTGATGGTTGATTTTCAACCAACTTTTTCAGCGCAACTGCCGGGATGGTCGAAAATCGACCATCCCGAGGCTTGTTGGTGGTAGATTATCAACCACGATCATGCCTCAAGTGGGTAGAATATAGAACACCTCAACCTGGGAAACGGGTTCAGCGGGAGAGCGCTGCTAGGAAATCGACCACATTTTCTAGGAAGGTGGGCGAAAAACTACCACGTTTTCCAAAAAAGTGGTAGAAAAGCTTCCGCCTGGCCTCAAAGAGCTATCAAAATCCTTCGTCAGCCCAAAAACGTGGTCGAAAAACAACCACTATTGCCGTTGGGGGTGGTCGAGAACCTACCACTTGGCGGCTTTTTGCTGCGAAAATCCAAGAAGATGGTAGAAATCAGAGCACGATTTCAAAAAATGTGGTCGAAAATCGACCACCTCTCTGTAGATGCAGCAGAATATCTGATTCTGTGTGAGAGTGTAAATAAGGCTACGCAAATGGTCGGACGTAGGGATTATCTTATCTCAGCCAGTGTGATCCCAGGTGGGGGCAATTTGACGCTTGCGCTTATGGGGTGGCATTGGGCCACACCGGTGATATTTGCAGAGACGGCTCTTAGGGTGACATTATCACAGAACAACCACACAGACTTACAAAGACTATTGACACCGCCTGCAATTATGTTTATACTGTGTATAGACTATATATACAGTAGCGGTGAATCTATGCACATTCATTTATCGTACAGTAATCCGGTGCCTCTCTACAGGCAAATAGTCGACCAGATAA
>DUVA01000132.1 GCA_012841305.1 Bacillota bacterium
TGATGTAAGACAATGACGTCATTTGCGTCCCTGATACGTATAGCAAAAGAACCCCGGCAGCCTGCATGCCAAGGGGGTACTCCATGCAACCCGAACCTTCCAGACTGAGGGAACCGAAGTGGTCAATTAATGCCTTCTTTGCTGACACTCCCTGGGAAGACCCACCACAAGCGCCGGATACTGCAGGCTGCGCCTTGTCATCTACGAAAGTCGTAGTAAGCCCCGAGAGTGACCTGAGCCCTTGAACAAGGCGCGGGTTCTCCACAATGCTCGGTGTGACGACACACTCCTTAGCGCCAAGGCTGCCCACTTCAGCAAGGATGACCTCTTCAGCGCGCTCCCCTCCAGCCTCGGTAATTGCAAACTCGCCTGTAGATACATCAAGCATGGCAAGGCCTACTGTCTTGCCTTGAGCTGCTAGAGCTATAAGGTAATTATTCCTCTTCTCCTCGAGGAACTCAGGCTCAAGGATTGTCCCAGGAGTGATCACACGGACGACTTCACGCCTTACGACTTTTCGTCCGGGACGAGGAGGCTCCATCTGCTCGCATATGGCGACTTTGTACCCGGCTTCGATAAGCCGGCCTATGTACGTGTGCGCAGCATGGTGAGGGACCCCGCACATGGGCATCCTCTCGCCTCGACCGGCCTCTCTGGAAGTCAGAGTTATCTCCAAGATTTTCGCAGCTGTCTTGGCGTCTTCATTGAACATTTCGTAGAAGTCGCCTAGGCGAAACATTAGAATTGCATCGGGATGCTGAGCTTTCATGGCAGTGTACTGCCGCATCATAGGAGTGGTCAAACTAAAACCACCTCACCGATTTGCGTCCAAGCACGAGTCTCCGTGATCTTGACCTTCACCAGACTCCCCTTTGAAACCTCAGGATGTAGCGGGAAAATTACCAGCTTGTTTGTGCGAGTGCGTCCTGATAGCATGGACGGGTTTGTTTTGCTCATCCCTTCAACCAAGACCTCTTGAACTTCGCCTTGAAGAGTCCGGTTGATCTGTTCGGTGATCTCAGTTTGTACACTTATCAGTTGCTGAATCCGTTGGCTTTTTACCTCGCAAGGCACCTGGTTCGGCATGGAGGCTGCAACTGTGCCCCGTCGTGGAGAATACACAAACGTAAATGCCGAGTCGAACCGGATTTCCTCCACTGCCCTCAGGGTTTTGGCAAAATCATCGTCGTCTTCACCGGGAAAGCCCACTATCAGATCTGTGGTAATGGAACACCCCGGAACAGCCTGACGTATCCTGCGAACCAAGTCCATGTAGCGCTCTATGGTGTAGCCTCGGTTCATGCGCGCTAGCACTCTGTTTGAGCCTGCCTGGAGAGGCAAATGAAAATGCTCACACACAGTCTCTGATGAGGCTATTTCGCAAATGAGTTTATCAGTGAAATCCCTGGGATGACTAGTCAGATAGCGTATCCTTGATATTCCGGGTGTCTCATCCAGAGCATGAAGGAGGTCTGCAAAATCACGGCCGTCTTTGAGATCCCGTCCGTATGCGTTCACATTTTGACCGAGGAGGACAACTTCGCCAAATCCCTCCTGCCCCAGTCTCTTGACTTCATCTATAATCTCCTCGAACCTGCGGCTCCTTTCCCTTCCGCGCACGTGTGGGACAATACAGTAGGAGCAGAAGTTGTTGCACCCATAGATAATGGAAACCCAGGCTGAAACGCCTGGGACGCGACGTATGGGAAGCCCTTCTATGATACCTCCGTCCCTTTCAGGGTCTCCTTCCCATACGCGGTAAGCCTTGTGGCCTGCTTCCACCTGATCTAGGAGTTCGGGCAGTTCGTGGATGTTCATAGTGCCGAAAACAAGATCCACATGGGGAAGGCGCTTTGCTATTCGCTCCGCTTCCCCCGGTTGCTGTGCCATGCAACCGGATATCCCGATTATCAGGTCAGGATTCTCGATCTTCAGTGTTTTTAGCTCCGCAACCCTTCCATATACCTTTCGCTCAGGGTTCTCCCTCACGCAACAGGTATTGAATATTATTATGTCCGCATCGTCAGGAGAGTCCGTAGCCTGAAATCCACGCTGCTCCAGTATTCCTCCGATAATTTCAGAGTCGTGCTCGTTCATTTGGCATCCAAAGGTGTGGATATGGTATTTCCGCATAATCTCGTCTCCATAAGTCTAAATCGTATCTATCCTAAGTAGGTTGCCACAATCTACATCCCTCTCGGCAGGAAACCTTACCCCCGAAAACACGAGGAACATGGATAATCGCACCATACCTGTACATCCTCAGTTTACCAAACACCTGCATCAGTTGCAAACAACCTTAGCCAAAACCCTAGCCAAAAAACCAGGAATTCCGTAAGCGCCGTTTTCCCTGGATATGCGTTCCAACCGGCACTCTGGTTATGGCCGTCAGATTAGATGGGAGCTTTCACCATCTATGAAAGAGCACATAGAGCTCCCTTCCCCGGCCCACTTTCGCCTACCCGAGCGATGCCTTATTGACCATCCCAAAGCTTCCTCATAGGGGGTCGCATTCGAACACACTTTCGGGAATAAGCCGGAGGGTCGCTGAAAATCGATTGTTTTCCGGAAGCCGTGTACTATTTTCGAACACGGTTCTGCAATGTGTGATCGAAAACCAGACCCGTTGAGACGACTAATTCGACTTAAGGCGCGGGGACTCTTTTTTTGCGCCAGGGAGTGTGAATAATTTTGTGTAAATGGCAATTGATCCCTTGTCTGAATCCTATGACCCATCACAATGTCATGACATCATTTACGAAAACCCAAATGCCTCTTCCAATTGCTCCCTTGCAGCATACACACGAATAGCCCCCA
>DUVA01000133.1 GCA_012841305.1 Bacillota bacterium
TCCGGCTTTACGCACATTGCTTACGACAGGTCGATCTGCCCTAGAGTCTGAATGGGTCCCCTACCTGTACAGTTGCATGCCATCCTTTCTGGGTTTCATATATGAGGAGTTTGGCTACGATATGCTGATTCATGTATACAATAATATCCCTCCGTATGCAGACCGCGCTGTTACAGAGAAACTTTTTGCGCTAATTGAAGACTCTACCGCAACCCCACTGGACGAACTTGAATCAAAATGGCGCAAGATGCTCGGTGCTATGGAGGTGAGCGAGCGGCTCAAAGCAACTATCGAGTTGTCAGACGAACTGGGCCGCGTTGGGCTGGTCCGATTACGTTGTTTGAGCGAACACTTAGGTGTGGAGATAGATCCAGTATTTCGTGAGGAGCTGCAGTCTATCCTGACTGACATAGACAGGTACGGATGGGGAGAATCTGTAAGTCGTGAGGAATTGTCAGGCCGTATAAGGAGACTTGCCGAGTGGGCTGACGAGATGTGCCGCGACATGCTTGGAACTTCCAAGTGACAAAAGGCGGCCCGTTGTGCTTAGCGTATCAATCTGAGTGCTTAGCGTGCTAGTATGAATATAGTCACCAGGACTGACGTTACTATGGCAAACACGTCAAGCCACCTAAAGGGGATTCTTCTTAAGAAAGTTCTTTCGGAGTAAAGGCCGAAGCAGCGCCCCTCCATGGAAATAGCCAGGGTTTCCACTTTGCTGAGGGCTGTTACGACAAGCGGGACGAAGGTGTACTTGGCCATGTAGTAGATACCTTTCGGAGTAGGGCGGTCCACTGCAATACCGCGGGCCATTTGCGCTTGGAGCACTGTATTTGCTTGGAGGCGAAAGTACGGAATGAACCTGAGCGCGGTAAGAAGGGTGAATCCATAGCGGTACGGAAGGCCTGCACCCATCAGGGAATACGCCAGGTCTTCATCGGAAGTGGAACTGACAAAAAGGTGGCTGCTTAAGACAATATTCAAGAAGCGAAGGGCCATAAGACCACCGTTTACTGCCTTCGCATGCCACGGCATCCCGCGGACAAGCAGCAGTTGGCTGAGGAAAAGAATTAGTGCGAACATTACGATCCCTCGAAGTCTTCGCCACAGGATATCCAGGGGGATGCGAAGCGCTCCGTGAGACAGAAGGATAATGCCTGAGAGTATCACCGCATGCCCCAGATGTTTTAGGTGGAAAGCCACTGTGCAACAACATACGAGCATCGCAAGTTTCGCTATTGGGTTAAGCGCCCCACCAACTCGGGAGGTAGTCATATTCGCCCCTCCTTTCCAGCTCCCTGAAAGCTTCTTCAGTCTGGGCGTCTACTGTAATCTGTCCGTCCTCCATGAAAATGAGGCGATCACAGCATTCAGCCATAAGATCCGGATCATGTCCTACCAGGACAATTCCTTTCCCCAAAGACGCGATCTGCTCCAGCAGAAGGATTATGTTATCTGCGGAAGCTCTGTCTTGCCCGATAAAGGGTTCATCAAGAAGAAGCACCGATGGATTGCTTACCATAACCGCAGCCAGGTTCAGCCTGCGTTTTTGCCCGAAACTGAGGGTAAGGGGATGCCTATCCCGAAACTCGGGCAGGCCGAAGGATTCTAGCAGTCTCTCCGCCTGGACCCGGCATTCGTCTTCCGCAACCCCCTGGACCAGCGGGCCTGTCACTACCTCGCGCCACACACAGTCAGCGAAAAGCTGGTGGTTCGGGTTTTGGAATGTCATCCCAATATCCCTGGCGCGGGTTGAAACAGGCAGGGCAGAAATATCCTTATTGCGAAGCCATACCTTTCCGCGTTCAGGTCGGATAAGCCCCATGACGCTAAGGAGGAGGGTAGTCTTGCCTGAACCGTTGTCACCCATTATTCCAACGATTTTGCCGCTTTGGACTTGGAAACTGACATCGTGAAGTACAGTCCTTTTGTCATAACGTTGTGTGATGCATTCCACGTTGAGGAGAAGCTCCCTTCGCCCATCGCCGTATCTGCTTGTCCTTGGTTGCTTACGTCGAGGAGGGAAGACATCGTATGCCGGCACGTTTTTGGTGACTGTTCCGTCTTTGAGCTCTATGACGCGGGTTGCTATGTCTTTGAATCGCCAAGGTTTATGCTCGAGGATCATCAATGACAGGTCACTTTGACTCTGCAAATCCTGGAACAGCTTAAGAAGGGAGGCAGTGGCTCTCGGGTCGAGATGCGCTGTGGGCTCATCTACGATGAGCAGCTTAGGTTTCATGGCGAGGACTGCTGCCAGCGCTATTCGTTGCTTTTCTCCGCCTGAAAGGTGAGTAAGAGGGCGGTCTTTCAGGTGAGATGCGCCTACAGCGTCAAGCGCCCAATTGACTCGTGAAATCACTTCCTCAGGGGTACACAACAGATTCTCCGGGCCGAAAGCGATTTCATCCCTGACTCGCATTGTGCAGAACTGGCCTTCAGGATCTTGCTGCACAAGACCGGCAAACTGAGCTAACTCATATACGCCGGCCTCCTGCGGGTTTACACCGTTTACGGTGATGTTGCCTTTTGTGTCGGCATATACCGCATGTGGGATGAACCCGGTTATGCAAAGAGCAAGTGTGGATTTCCCGGAGCCGCTCGGTCCGGTTACGAGGACCGACTCGCCCGGTTCAACACCTAAACTCAAGTCATTCAACGCCGGATTCGGGTTACCTGGGTAGCGAACAGAGAAGTCGCGCAGCTTGATCATTACATTCATGCATTCTGATTGTCCTTGTCCCAAATTCTGATTATCCTCGCCCTCAATTGCTTATGGGCCAAAGTGTAAGGAGATTGCTGCCTGGATCGATGTTGCCTTGATCTAAGGACAAGGTTGTCGATGATTCCTTTGTCAAGGCGACCCGCTTGGGGAGCCGTTCCCTTAGTGCAACACCGGCCTCAGAAAATGTACATACCTTGCGGGGCCACCCTGCACGATACGTACACTTTCTGGAACCGGCGACTACTTAAGGTGATCTTCTTTGGGCAGATCCTAGGCAGCTCCTAGGGCATATCCCAAAACATATCCTAAGGTAGATCCACTAACCGGATCTTCGCAATCTGTTTCACCATGAATTTTCGAGACGGCAAATCGTCGCCTGCAAGCATAAGCGGGCCGTCTGACTCTTTAAGGAATTCGCCGTTCTTCTTGTACGCCAGGATGATGTTTTTGTTCCTCATAATCAGCATAGATTCCAGCTCTACGCTGTAACCGTCAACTGACACCACTTCGACCTTATAGCCTTTACGCGCCAAGTCGTCATTGAACCTGTAGTGCCCTTGCGGTGAGTCTCCGCCATCCATCATAGACACCATTACCCACAAGGCTACTCCTTCATATACCTCTTTATTTCCTTGTTTATCCGTGGTCTCCCACTCTATTGTCGGGTGAGGAGTGTCGGGGCAAGTCGCTATGCTTTCGAAAGTAGCGCGATCAAATTCCGCTTTCTCCAAGCCTTCAAGGGGAATTACCCAATCTTCCACGTCGTCTACCACTTCGATTTTTGCCACTGACTTTACCCACCAATGGCCATCTGTTATGGGATTTGCGCCTTCCTTGATGTACGCGAGCCTCGGAAGTGTATCTTCTCCAAGGATCTCAGATTCAAAAATAAGAGCCATGGATACATCGCCTATGCGCAAGACCTTACCTGCCTCATCATAAGTTAGCACATTCCCGTTGACCTGTGAATTGCTGAATGTCATAGTGTAGCCGTCTGATGCCGTAATCTGAATGCCTTGGCCTTGGCCAAGCCCGCCGACTTCGGCGAGAAGATCGCTGACTGTCACTGCCTTATAGTCATAAGGTCCTCTCAGTGTGCCTGTGCTTCTAATCAAGCCTGCGTTGCCTGTTACTGTCTTCATTTTCAAGAGAGCCGCTTTAGTGAGTTTTACGCTGTCGCTTCCTGAGACTACCTCTATTGCCAAGGCGTCTCCTGCGCAAACAGCAAGCGGCTGTATTGCCACAGCCAGAAGACTCAGCATCATGATGGTAATGACTACGAGAGAGATACGTTTTCTTTGCATATTATTGCCTCCTTCTCATCCATGTCACGAACTTATTCCACGAGGATTTTTGATACCATCCTAACCCAGTATGCGCCTTCATGATCCGGCGCCACAATCCGAAGGGTGTCGCCGTCCTGGGCAAGGAGCACATTTTGATTTCCCATGATATCGTCAAGGTCAAATTCGGCTTCGTATCCGTCAGTTGCTATTATGAGAACCTTCTTAGCTCCAGGCTTTGGGCCTGCCCGCTCCAGGATCAATGACAAAGGAACCCCTGTGTAGTCAGCAGGAGGGATATATGTAACCTGTCCTTTAAGTTCAGCGGTGACGGTTATTGCATCGCGTTCGAAGTCTATAGGGCGATATTCCAATGGTTCTGTTACATTCCCTGATATTTGACAAGTAGGGCCTGTCCAAAAAGGCTGAAAGACAGAAGTGTAATAGTAAACAGCACCGCCTGCCAGGATAAGCGCCATTACTACAGTCAGCGCCAGACGCAATCTGCTACCGCCTTGACGCCTTTTCCTGCTTGTCGAGGCGAGGAGATGTGCGCCTTCCACTATGTCCAATATGCCGCTTGCAAAATATCCTCCGAATATCATGCCTGAGAGAAATGCGAAAAGTGTTATCAGAGCGATATAACCCCACGACACGCCTGAAAAATAGAGTATCTGAAATACTATTACATTGGAAGCTGACGCTATCCCGCCTGCAAGGCAAAGCAAAGGAAGAGTAGGGGTAGGGAAGGGGAGCAAAACAACGTCAATTAACAGCCCCTGAATTGCTGAGATGAGCACAATAGGGAGCCCATGCGTGCTCCCTGAGAACATCTCTACAACCCCTTTGAGAATCCCGGCTAAAGCCCCTGCGCCTGTGCGTCCTACCAGGACACGAACGAGCACAAACCAGAAAACATGTAAGCCTGCCATCCACTGTCCTGCACCAAAAGGTACGCCTAGAGCCCGGTTCATCAGGTTTCCCAGGTAACCGACGTACGTGCTAAGCACACCGCCTGCCGCGCTTACGACGGCAATTAGCGCGAGATCTCTCGTGCTGAAGTAATAGCCCTTGGATGCGCGCTGTCTTATGGGGCATGAGTTCATCTCCGGTTACCTCCATATCGATCACAGCGTAAAATACGGGTTGCCGGCATCAAACATATGAGGGATGGTGCCTTGGGAACGCTTAAATAAGTAGGTCAGCCTGCAGGCTTTGGCCGAAATCTACACGCGTCCGCAAGATTTGTGCCGGCAACCCATAGTCCTATTTCTTAGGAAGGTTCACTAATTGGATTTCCGCTATCCCTTTGATCATGTATTGCCTAAAAGGCAGGCCTTTTCCAGCCAGGGTCAGTGGAAACAAGTCGCTTGTGAGTATCAGGCCGTTCTTCTTGTTTGCCAGGAAAATATCATTGTTCCTCGCTATCTGCTTCGCATCCAGCATCACTGAGTACCGATCCTTAGCTATCAATTTGACCCTGTAACCTTGGGCTGCAAGGTCGTCGTTGAAGCGGTAATGCCCATCCGGACTGTCTCCGCCGTCTATCATAGCTATTACGACCCAAAGAGGCAGTCCTTCATAGGTCTCCGGATTACCTTTCTTATCCATGGTTTCCCAGACCGAAGTAAGGTGAGGAGAGTCCTCACAGTCGATAATAGTATCGAATATCGTCCTGTCTATGACTGCACTTTCGATACCGGTGAGCTTGACTTCCCAGTCATCCGTTGCTGTGACAACTTCAAGTTTTGCGATGCCTTTCATCCAAAGAGGCCCCGAGGTAAACAGTTTATCATTCTCACTCACATAGATGATGCGCGGAAAAGCAATAGGCGCGTCTCTATCGGATTCATAGGTAAGGAGCATTTCTGCGTTGCCCAGGCGCAAGAGATTCCCGTCTTTGTCGTATGTAAGGACGTTGCCTGCAACTTCCAGGCGACTGAAGTCTCTGACGTATCCGTCTCTTGATGTCACTCTGAGGGATTGGCCTTTGTTGATTCCTCCCACCTTATCAAGAAGGTCCTTCATGTACACGCCCTTGTAGTTAAAAGGCCCCTCAACTTTTCCTCCGGATTTCCTGAAGCCTGCTGTTGCTGTTACAGTAGGAATCTGCTCCATATCTGCCTGAGTAAGGCTGATCGCGTTTTTCCCTGAGACAATCTCGACGCTCCATGCATCAGAAGCTTGAGAAGCCTGGGGTGTTGCGGAGAAAACAAGAACGCTCATTACTACAAGCACGGTAACCAACATCAACCTGCGGTATTCTCTCATGAATAGTCCTCCTCTTATCATGAAACAGCTATCGCTACTTAACTTCAATTTCAGAAACAAACCTGGCCCAACGTCCGCCTGCGGATTTATACACATTCCATCCCTGTCCGGGAGAGGATGTCAACGCGCAGTCGTCATTGCTGTATATCCCGTCCGGCGGCGCAAAGATTAATCTGGGACCTTCTTGCCAATCAGGCGGGACTGCTCCGTCCTTCTCGTATGCAACGAGCATTGTGCCTTGAATCTCAGCCCACTCAGGTGACGGATATACGTTATCATAGCTGAATTCCTGAGAATAGCCGTCGCTACACGTGATAATAAGGGTCTGGTCCGGTCGAATTCCTCCGACATAGCTAAGTAGTGTAGATACAGGAACTCCTACGTACAGTCCTTGTCCACGAAGATTGCCGAACTGATTCTCAAAAGAAGAATTCGCTTCCAGAGAAGGGAGGAGTGAGAGTTCACCCAGGGTGAATTCCTTTTCTCCCTCTTGCGACATGACTTCAATTCTCGGCTCTTCAAACTCCACATCGACCTGGACAGCTTCAACCTTGATACTGTCTCGATCTACTTGCACCAAGGCATAATGGTGGAATCCGCCTTCTTCAGGCGGTGCGTAGAGCAGCGCTCCTGCTCCGCCTGAGGTGACGTAAAGGACACCGTTATCCTCTTTTGAGTCAAAGATGTGGACATGCCCGGTAAAGACAGCCTTGACGTCTTTGGCTGCGAAGAGCTCCTTGAGCTTATTGGCTTGATCTCTGTCCGTAAAGGAATGCTCAACTTCAGGCAGAGGATCAAAGAGCGGAATATGCATAAAAACGAATTTCGGTCCGTTCCATTCCAGTTGCTCCATGAGCCATGACATTTGCAGGTCGTCTATAAATCCTTGGGAGCTGTCCAGTGCTATGAAGTTATGGCCCTTCTCAAGAAAAGAGTAGTACCTGTCTTTACCTGTAAGTTCAGTGAACAAAGACAATCCCTCACCTCGGATGTCATGATTTCCCAAAACCGGATACCAAGGCATCTTCAGCTTATTGGTTTGGCTTGCGAAGTCTTCGTACTGCACTCTGGTTCCCGAAGCCACCATGTCACCGCAGTGAAGCACGAATTCAGGAGAAGCTGTGTTGATTGCACCTATCACGTTCTCCCAAACGAAACTCCTGCCCTGGCTGTCTCCGACTACTGCAAAGACAAGACGATTTCTGCTAGAGGCAACGTGCCTGTGTACTGCGAACGCTGCCACAATGCATATCACCAGCGCTCCTATGAAGATAGGATACGGGAATTTTCGCCTTGCCACGTGTGTCGGCCTCTTAGGAAGTCGTTGTGTCATTGTTCAGGTTATCCTCCGTTCTTGTGTCAGTCGTCCTGAGAAATAAAGAAACCGGGTTCCGCGGAAAAGAGCAGAACCCGGCCGGTTCAAATCGGTGGTTACAGTCTACTCTCCTTTCCGCAATGGGAGGCGCTGAAGTTTCCTAGTTGCGCCCTATCGGTCCGCCTGCCGTAGCAATTGCTTTAGGCTAGGGGACTCGGAGATCGCATTATCAGATTCTGTAACCGTATTCGACATGTGTCGTGGAATTCCTTTAATCTTGCGAGCTTTACAAGGCGCCCTGTTGCGTGATAAAATATTCATGGCTGAATGATCTTAATTGTGGAGATCACTGCCTCGGCGGATGCGGCTTTGTTGTCTACCGAGGTATTGTTTTTGTTTGTCCACATATTTTTCGGACTTATGTGTTAACATTACATATCTCCCAGCCACGACGGGGTGACGTGGTACTCAGATCTTGACGGTGGGGTGGACATAAGTGAAAGCGACAGTGGAAAAACTAGAAGATAGTTTTGCTCATCTAAGCATTGAAGTAGATGAGGACAGGTTTCAAAGGTCCCTGGACGAAAGCTACCATAGGCTTTCATATCGGGTAAGAGTCCCGGGCTTTAGAAAGGGAAGAGTCCCAAGGCAGATCCTGGAGATGCGTATCGGTAAGGAAACCCTTATCGAGGACGCACTGAAAGAGATCATACCTGAGGCGTATGTTGAGGCTGTGAAGGAAACCGGAATAGATCCCATTGATGAGCCGGAATTCACGGTTACCGAGGCTGAAGAGGGTAAGCCTGTAAAGTTTGACGCTAAGGTTCTTGTGAGGCCTGAGGTAAAACTGCCCGATTACAAAGAGATCCGTATCGAGAGAGAGATTCCGGAAGTCAGTGATGAAGACGTGGATAGGCAAATCCAGATCCTCCGGGAAAACCAGGCTGTATTTGTCACCGTGGATCGCGATGATGTTGCAGACGGAGACTTTGTATTAGTCAAGATTAGCGTTACGTGTGAGGGTCAACTTGTAGACCTGGGCATTGGTGACGAGCCGGTTCTGGTTCAAGCCGGTAATGAGAAAGGCGATTTTCTCGGGATCAGTAAAGGTATTGTAGGCCTTAAGACAGGCGAGGAAGCTGAGATTGAAATAACGCTGCCTGAGGAGTTTACTGATACGGAGGTCGCAGGTAAACAAGGTATTGCCAGTGTCAAGATAGAGGGGATTCGAGAAAAAGAGCTCCCTGAACTGACTGAGGAGTTCACAAAGGCAATTGGTGGTTTTGAGAGCGTCGACGCTATGCGTCAGCGAATTCGAGAGATCATTGAAAAGTCCGTCAAGGAACGTTTTGAAACTGAATATATAAATAAGGTAGTAGACAAGATCACTGAAGAGGCTGAAGTAGATGTCCCTGAAATCTTAGTGGAGCGACAGATCGATAGGACACTCCGAGACTTCGAGGCAAATCTTGTTGAACAAGGCTTGTCTCTGGACGGCTATCTTGAGTCGTGTGGCCTGGATAAGGAGGCCTTGCGCAGTAATTATCGAGATGAAGCATACAAAGGTGTTAAGGCAGAATTTGTCTTAGAAGCTATCGCCAAGGCTGAAGGATTCGAGGCGTCAGATGACGAAGTCAACGAAAAAGTGAAACTCCTTGCCGACTATAGAGAATCTCCATTTGAAGATATGAAGGAACTGCTTACGCAATCCGGACGTATTAGACAAATAGAGGGTGCAATAATCAGAGAAAAAACCAGAAAGCGCCTGGCTGAACTAGCCGGAGGAGAATAGGCGTATAGCATCAGGGAGGATGGTATCAGTGAACCTTGTTCCTATTGTGGTTGAGCAGACAAGTCGGGGAGAACGAGCTTATGACATATATTCCAGATTACTGAAAGACAGAATTATTTTCCTGGGCGGCCCTATCGACGACACTATAGCCAATCTCGTAATTGCGCAGTTGCTTTTCTTGCAAGGGGAAGACCCCGAGAAGGATATTAATCTCTACATTAACAGTCCCGGGGGTATAGTCACTGCAGGACTTGCGATTTATGATACAATGCAGTATGTCAAGCCTGACGTAGCCACGACCTGTATCGGAATGGCTGCGAGTATGGGTGCCTTGTTGCTCGCCGCAGGGGCTAAAGGAAAGAGATACGGCCTACCGTATTCCAGAGTAATGATCCATCAGCCGCTAGGTGGCGCTCAAGGGCAAGCTACTGACATTGAGATTCAGGCAAGGGAAATTGTCCGGTTGAGAGAGGTAACCCAGGAGATACTATCTAAGCATTCAGGTCAATCCATGGAAAGGATAATGGCAGATACTGATAGGAACTACTTCATGTCTGCCCAGGAAGCTAAAGACTACGGAATTATCGACGAGATATTTGATCCCAGGAAATAGGGGGTGGTAGGGTGTTCAGGTTCGGCGATGAGAGAGGCCAACCCAAATGCTCGTTTTGTGGCAAAGCCCAAGATCAGGTCAAGAAGCTAATTGCAGGTCCAGGCGTCTATATTTGCGATGAATGTATCGAACTATGCAACGAGATTATCGAGGAAGAGCTGGGCGAGGAAGCCGATATCGAACTGTGCAATATCCCGAAACCCAGGGAGATCAAAGAGATCCTTGATCAATACGTCATTGGTCAGGAAGAGGCTAAGAAAACGCTGGCAGTTGCAGTCTATAATCATTACAAGCGTATCGGAGCAAACACCCGTGTAGACGATGTGGAACTTCAGAAAAGCAATATTCTTCTTCTTGGCCCGACGGGAGTTGGGAAAACCTTGCTCGCTCAGACGCTGGCCAAGATCTTGAATGTGCCGTTTGCCATTTCGGATGCAACTTCCCTCACCGAAGCCGGGTATGTGGGCGAAGATGTAGAGAACATACTTCTCCGCCTGATCCAGGCTGCCGATTATGACATTGAACGAGCTGAGCGGGGTATTGTCTACATTGACGAGGTAGACAAAATCGCCAGAAAGTCAGAGAACCCCTCAATAACTCGGGATGTCTCAGGTGAAGGTGTACAGCAAGCGCTCTTAAAGATTCTTGAAGGCACAATGGCAAGCGTTCCTCCCCAGGGTGGGCGGAAACACCCTCACCAGGAGTTTATACAGATTGACACTACGAACATCCTATTCATATGCGGAGGCGCATTTGACGGGCTCGAGAAGATCATCAATAACCGCGTGGGCAAGTCAATGCTGGGATTCGGAGCTGAAGTAAAGCCCAGGATAGACATGAACATCGGAGATACCCTCAGGCAGGTTATGCCGGAGGATCTGCTTAAGTTCGGGCTTATCCCGGAGTTCATCGGGCGGCTTCCGGTAGTAGTTGTCTTGGATGCCCTTGACGAGAATACACTGGTGAGAATCCTTACAGAACCCAGAAACGCCTTGGCAAAGCAGTATAGGAAGATGTTTGAGCTCGATGGTGTAGAGCTGGAGATCCCAGATGAGGCACTGGTGGCGGTTGCAAGAAAGGCTATGACTCTGAATACCGGTGCACGGGGACTTCGATCGATTATGGAAAAAATCATGCTTGACATTATGTATGACATTCCGTCAAGGCAAGATGTAAAGAAAGTGATGTTGACGCAAGAGACCATAGATGAAGGAGCAAAACCTCAAATGGTGCTTCAAGAACGAAAAGCCAAGAAGCGCGAGGAAACTGCGTCATAAGTACTGACGATATATGGGGTGCTGCGAAAAAGGCTCAGCTTAGTCTGGGCCTTTTCTAATTACAGCCCGATGCTTAACAGAACACTCGGTGGACATAATACAAGTGAGACTTTAGGAATGGGGCGGCTTGTATATGGACTTCTCCGGTGGCGTTTTCGGACTAATCAACCTTTTTTTTGCTGCAGTTATCGGGATATATTTTTGGCAGATGCTAAGGACACAGCAAGGCGGCAAGGTAGCCGTGGATCGTGAATCCCGAAAGGAAATGGACAAACTCCGTAAGTTGCGAAGCATATCCCTGACAGAGCCGCTGTCGGAGAAGACACGACCGAATTCACTTAAGGAAATCATAGGTCAAGAAGAAGGTTTGCGGGCATTGCGAGCCGCTCTATGCGGGCCTAATCCGCAACATGTCATTCTCTACGGCCCTCCGGGAGTGGGAAAAACCGCTGCAGCCAGAGTCATCCTGGAAGAGGCGAAGAATAACCCGAGCTCTCCGTTTAAACATGCTGCGAAGTTCATTGAAGTGGACGGTGCCACATCGAGATTCGATGACAGAGGGATTGCTGATCCTCTCATAGGTTCAGTTCATGATCCTATTTATCAGGGAGCAGGAGCAATGGGGATGGCAGGGATTCCCCAGCCGAAGCCAGGAGCGGTAACTAAGGCACATGGCGGTATTTTGTTCATTGATGAGATAGGGGAGCTCCATCCTATTCAAATAAACAAGCTTCTGAAGGTGCTTGAGGACAGGAAGGTATTCTTAGAGAGTGCATACTACAATTCAGAAGACCCTGGTATTCCCCAGCATATCCACGACATATTTCAAAACGGCCTCCCTGCCGATTTCCGGCTGGTGGGGGCTACAACAAAGACTCCTCACGACATCCCTCCTGCAGTGCGGTCCAGGTGTATTGAAGTCTTCTTCAGGGCGCTTACCGAACAAGAAGTAGGGATTATCGCTTCCAATGCTGCGAAAAAGGCAGGGTTCCAACTGGAAGAGGAGGCTCTCTCGGTTATAAGGAAATATGCCGCCAACGGCCGTGATGCCGTGAATATTCTGCAAATAGCAGGCGGTTCATGTATATCGGCAGGACGTTCCACGATACGCAGAAAAGACATAGAGTGGGTAGTCAGTGCAGGTCAGTATGCACCGCGTCATGAGCCGAAGACGCCTTCGAAACCGCGAATAGGTTACGTAAACGGCCTTGCAATTCACGGGCCTAATATGGGGTCTTTGATTGAAATTGAAGCAGTTGCCATTCCTGTGCAAGGAAGCACAGGCAAGCTGGTGACCACAGGCCTTGTGGATGAAGAAGAGCTGGGGGGCCAGGGCAGAATAGTGAAGAGGAAAAGTATGGCCAGAGGCTCAGTGGAGAATGTAGTTACTATCTTGAAAAGATTCTTCTCCCTGCATCCGGAGAATTATGACATTCACGTAAACTTCCCCGGAGGCCTTGCTCTGGATGGCCCTTCGGCGGGGATAGCCATTGTGACAGCGATCTACTCTGCAATTACGGGGCAACTCGTCGATAACAAAGTGGCTATGACCGGAGAGGTGTCGATTCTGGGCGATGTGAGGCCGGTCGGAGGAATAGTCCCCAAAGTTGAGGCTGCAGCACAAGCAGGAGTCGAGAGAGTGATAATCCCAAGGGAAAACTGGCAGGAGACATTCGGGGATAGGAAGGATATCCGAGTGCTGCCTGTAGACAGGATTGAAGAAGCAGTGAAACTCGCGGTAGTGGGCGAGGAATCAATTATCGGCTTGCTGGAATTCCCAAATGTTGTGGCAAGTCCTTCACCTTCATCTGTCAGCAGATTCCAGGTGGGTTGCTAAACGAAATATAAGGCAATGATTTCCATGTGGTTGACATAATGCTGCGGCCTATGGTAGCCTTACTGAAACGGATCCACTCTGTCTGTATTCCTGCCATTTCTTCGTAAATCGCACCTGGGAACTTCATACGGTGGGTCAATGACTTGATGTGATTTGATCCGGTTAGGGTGAAGGAATCCGGCGGTTCGCCGAGAATAAAATGGATACACAGGATGGTCCGTGGGAGAGGCCGAGGAGGTGTAGTAGATTATGTCACAAGACTTAGATAGACCAGGGTCAGTAAGAGAAGCAGTGCCTCTTCTTCCGCTGCGTGGGGTAATCGTTTTCCCTTGCATGACGGTCCCTCTTGAAGTAGGGCGGGATAGATCTGTAGCTGCTGTTGAGGAGGCCATGATCGGTAATAGACTGGTTATGCTTGCTTCTCAGAAACAGGCGAGGTTGAACGAGCCTGCGCCGGCCGATATCTTCACTGTAGGCACACTGTCCGAGATAAGGCAGATGGCAAAGTACCCTGACGGAACAATTCGAGTCCTTGTGGAAGGAATAGAACGGGCGAAGATTCTTGAGTATAGCCAAGCAGAACCCTTCTACAAAGTGAGGATTCAAGACCTGGCATCGCCTGAACGGATGACAAAGGAACTGGAAGCTTTGATGAGGAGTGTCCTCACATACTTTGAATCCTATGTTAGGCTCGGCAAGAAGATTCCTGCGGAGATTTTGTCTTCAGTCCAGACGGTTCAGGATCCCGGAAGGCTTGCTGACGACATTGCAGCGCATCTTCCTTTACGCCCTGAAGATAAGCAGTCTGTGCTGGAGGCGATATCTGCAAAGGCAAGGCTGGAGAGACTCTGTGGCATCCTCTTAAAGGAAATAGAAATACTCGAGCTTGAGCGCAAGATTAATACCCGGGTCAGAAAGCAGATGGAGAGGACACAGAAGGAGTATTATCTTCGCGAGCAAATGAAGGCTATACAGAAAGAGTTGGGCGAGCGTGATGAAAGGCAGTCAGAAACTGAAGAATACCGTCAAAGGATCAAAGACAAGGATCTGCCTGATGAAGTAGAAGAGAAAGCCCTGCGGGAGCTTGAAAGGCTTGAAAAGATGCCTCCTATGGCAGCTGAAGCAGTGGTAGTCAGGACATACATTGATTGGCTCTTAGCTCTGCCGTGGACATCCGGAACTCAAGATCGCCTTGACCTGAAGGAAGCTGCCAGGATCCTTGATGAAGATCACTATGGCCTTGAGAAGGTTAAGGAAAGAATTCTCGAATTCTTGGCTGTGCGCCGACTTACGAGCCAGCCTAAAGGTCCTATTCTCTGTTTCGTGGGTCCGCCGGGTGTAGGCAAGACTTCCCTTGGAAAATCAATAGCCCGTGCCCTCGGCAGGAAGTTTGTCCGATTTTCTTTGGGTGGTGTCAGGGACGAGGCTGAAATCCGAGGACACAGGCGCACCTACGTTGGCGCGCTTCCAGGCAGGATCATCCAGGCTATGCGTCAAGCGGGGTCCAAGAACCCTGTGATTCTTCTTGACGAAGTCGACAAAATGAGCAGCGATTTTCGAGGAGACCCGGCATCTGCCCTCCTGGAGGTGCTGGACCCTGAGCAGAACGTGGCATTCAGCGACCATTACATTGAGGTTCCATACGACCTCTCTGATGTAATGTTTATTACAACTGCTAATCTTCTCTATTCGA
>DUVA01000014.1 GCA_012841305.1 Bacillota bacterium
CTGTGGGCTTATTTCCCTTCTGTGGACTGCGTTCCCTTGAGGCAGCGTATCGCGCGAGGATCCTGTCCACCTCGGTTCGCATCACTGGTCGGCGTTCTTCACCTACTGCTACGAGCTGTTCGATTGTATTTTCAAGTTGACGCACGTTTCCCGGCCAGGAATAGCCCTCCAGGACAGTCAGGGCTCCGGAGGAAAAACGCCTGGGTTGTCGCTGCAATCGCGCCGCGACTGAGCGCATCAAGTGTCCTGCCAGCAAGGGGATGTCTTCCGGCCGTTCTCGCAACGGCGGTATCTGCAGGTTCAGCACGCTCAGCCTGTAGAACAAGTCGTCACGGAATCCTTCCCGCTGAACCAAGCCGAATAAGTCCTTATTTGTGGCAGCAATAACCCGTACATCGATTGGAATCACCTTAACGCCGCCCACACGCATAGTCTCCCTTTCCTGCAACACGCGGAGAAGCCTCGCTTGCAGGGGCCCTGACATCTCACCGATCTCATCGAGGAACATGGTGCCCCGGTGGGCCACCTCGAACAGTCCCGGCTTACCTGACCGACGCGCGCCGGTGAAAGCGCCCGGTGCATAGCCAAAGAGTTCACTTTCAAGAAGGGTTTCAGGTATTGCTGCGCAATTTACGGCTACGAACGGCCCACTTCTGCGTGCGCTGGCCGAGTGAATTCCATGGGCGAAGAGTTCCTTGCCTGTGCCGGTTTCACCTTCAATCAGCACGGTCGAGTCTACTCTGGCGAAGCGCTCAGCCAGTTCAACCGCTTCCGCCATTGCGGAGCTCGCGCCCACAATATCGCTTAGTCTATGCTTTGACATGTGGCCGGTGTCGCGCACCTCTTCCCGTACGATGCGTTCAAGCTCGCGTATTTGGGTCACATCGTCCAGGCTGAACACCGCTCCTGCTACGCGATTGTCCACTACTATGGGCTCGCTCCTGGCCAGCACTGTGAGGGATCCGACTCTTTCCACCCATTCTCCTCTGGATTCACTGTCTACACGTAACCCGTCAGTCTGTTCTGATTTGAGGATTGTGGAAATGTGCCTACCTATGGCCTCCTTGGAACTGATTCCCACCATGCCTTCTGCAGTCTGGTTGAAGTGGGTTATGGCACCGTCGGAATCCACTGCCACGACTGCGTTGGTCACCGAGGAAAGTATCGCTTTGAGCCGCTCGGCGCGTTCTGTCTCGCGCCATCTGGCGTTCAGGACCGATCGAGCTTCGGCAAGCGCATCGTGAACCGCCTCTCTGCCTGAGCTCAGCGGCACGAACGGGAGTCCCATCTCTGCCGCTCTGCGCTGGACCAGGTTCCACCCTACGATGGCGCCAACACCTTTCTCTCTCAAGGATCTGATGGCTAAGCCGATCTCTTCCCACGATTCGGCAAAACGAGTGGACACTTCCATCCCAAGCAGACCGCCGAGCCCGTCCATCCACCGTATCATGTCGTCAGATCCCACAATTCCCACGTGGTTGGCGTGACGCTTGGCGGCAAGCAGCGCCCGCACTGCGTCGTAGCCGGTTACCTTCACTTGTATGACAGGAATGGATATGCCGGCGCCGGACATGATGCGCGACGTTGTCCCTCGACTGACTATTGCGCCGAAACCCTGCCTGTCGGCGTCATGTGCTATCTCCAGAGCGTTCATGGGGTTGCCCATCACAATTTCCACCTTCATCGTGTCCTCATTGCCGGACGCGACTTCCCTGGCGATGTTGGCGAGTTCGTCGTTAGTGGCCACAAACAGGATCGCGTTGGATGACAACATGTCTACTCCCTCCCGTAGTCAAGTCGATGTGGTACGCTTTATCGAGCCGAAACAGACACCCTCTTCGTCCATAGTATCATATTGAACCCATGAACGGTTCATTGTGAATTATTAAACGCCTTTTTTTACCTGACGTCTCTAAAAACCGACTCTATCTCGGGTCGCGCGTTTGGCACGTTTCGTGCATGTATACTATGGTGAATAGACACCAGTGGTATGTAGCAACGGTTCAACGGCCGTGAACCACAGAAGCTAATTCATCGTGTGGACGGAGGGATGAGCCTTGGACGGCGTGATAATTCCCAGATGGGAATGGCGCACCTTCGCAGGGGATTTGGAGGCTGAGGGTGCCAGAGTATTGAGTCATGGCGAGGCCAGGTTGAAAGAAAGCAAAGAAGTGTACATCCTATCGCGTAGAAGCAACGAGAATACCAAGATACGTGACGGGCTCATGGACGTCAAGTCGCTGCAAGCTGTAAACGACGATGGGCTGGAGCAGTGGCGTCCTATCATGAAGGAGGAGTTCCCCCTTAGTGTGGAGGCCATCATAAGATTGCTGGGTGTCTTGCAGGTTTCCGCCCCGACGGATCTAAGGTCAGTGTATACCTATGATGAGTTCCTTGAAGATATCGTGAATTCTCATCCGGATCTTGTGGCGGTAGACGTCAGCAAACGGAGACAAGGGCTGATTATCAATGAATGCATTACCGAGTTTGCTATGACGGAGTTCAACTCTATTCCTTTACAGACTATTTGCGTGGAACATGCGGATCCTACCCTTGTGACGGAAACCGTGCGGCAGCTCGGGCTGGATTCCTTCGCCAACGTCAACTATATAGCGGCGATGAAACGCGCTGTGGGGATGGACTAGATGGACAGAAAAGCAGTAATCGACATAGGAACGAACTCCATTAAGCTATATGTCGCCGAACGCGCGCCCGATGGGAGCCTCGGTAGCATCATCGACAGGAACAACATAGCCCGGCTGGGTGAAGGCATGGACGACTCAGGCCTGCTCAAGACGGAGGCAATCGAGCGCAACGCGCGGGCAGTGGCCGGCTTTGTTGACCTTGCACGGGCGAATGGGGCGGGGGAGATTGTGGCTGTTGGCACCATGGCTCTCAGGACTGCGAAGAACTCAGCAGACTTTGTCTCCGCGGTACGGAGCCTGTCAGGCATTGGGGTGCAGGTGATCCCAGGTGAGGAAGAGGCCGAGCTTGCATATCTTGCAGTTCTATCAGGCATCAGCGCTTCAGTGGGGCGACTGGTCGTTTGCGACGTTGGCGGCGGGAGCACTGAGTTTATTTTTGGAGGAGAAGCAGGCATCGATCGCAGGTTCAGTCTCAACCTTGGAGCAGTCAAGGTCTCCGATGATTACCTTTCATCAGACCCACCCAGCTCTGAGCAGGTGAAGGCTGCAACCTCGTTTGTACTTGACGCGCTTACAGCGAACCGCGTTGATGCCCAGCTGCCGATTGACAGGCTGATCGGCATCGGCGGAACCGTAACGTCCATGGGTTCAGTCAAGCTCAAGATGGAGCGGTACGACCCCGACCTGATACAGGGTGCTGCCCTTACCCGGGATGATGTGGACGGGCTGATTACACTGTTCCGCTCGATGCAGCTGGATGACCGGCGGAAGATCGTAGGACTCCAGCCCAAGCGCGCCGAAGTGATCATCGGTGGCGCCTGCATAGTCAGGGGCATCATGGAGTGTTTAGGTGTGGCTGAGCTTACTATGAGCGATCGAGGCCTGAGGCATGGCCTCATGTTCCGGCTGTTTCAGCGGTAGTATCCGGCTCTCAACCTGTGTGAGCCAGAGAAATTAACTTGGGAGGTTAGTTAGATGAACAACAACCGTGTGCGTATGCTGTTCGTGACACTGGCTGCTGTGCTCATTTTATCGTTCGCGGCGGGCGCGGCTGCCAAAAACCCATTCCCCAGTAAGCCCATTAGGATTATCAATTATGTTGCGCCTGGCGGGCTCATGGACGTCACTACGAGGAAGTTCACTGATGTGGCGTCCAAGTACACTGATGCAGTGTTCGTAGTTGAGAACCGCACTGGAGCAGGCGGTCTGATTGGCGCTGAATACGTGCTGGGGCAGCCGGCTGACGGCTACACCATCTTTGCACCTACAACATCAGTGGTGGTCCAGGTAGTGGCTACCGGAAGCGATGTTGATAAGTACATATGGGGCTTTGATTGGGTGTCTATGCTCATGAAGGATCCGGAGTGCATTATCTCCAACGTCAAGCTGCCCATCCACGACTGGGCCGATATTGTCAAGGATGCAAAGGCCAAGGGCGGTGACCAGATCTGGGTAGGCCCCTCAACCGGCGGAAATGATCACCTGATGGCTATGAAGGTATGGGACAAGGCTGGGATCTCTGCGATGTGGATCCCGTTTGAGAGCGGCCCCAAAGCCATGGCTGCACTCATGGGCGGGCAAGGTGTCGCTTATGTAGGGAACCCGGCAGACACCACGGGCAGGCCTGACCTGATAGTGTGTGCAGTGTCTTCAGATGAGAGGCTCCCACAGTATCCTGATGCTCCTACATTCAAGGAACTTGGGGTGCCCGACCTCGACGACGAGATTATGTGGAGAGGATTTTCGGTCAAGAAAGGTACGCCGCCTGAGGCCGTCGCCTGGCTGCAGGACTTGGTGGAGAAGGTGGCAAATGATCCTGAGTGGAAGACTTTCTTTGAAGAGCAGGCTATTGAAGTAGTGGCATACAGGACGGACGAGTTCACCGGGATCGTGAAGAAGAACGTGGAAGACGCTGAGAAATACTTCAAGCAGTTCGGAATAATCAAGTAGTTCCGACGGATCGGAGGAATGGCTGTGGAGTCGTTTTCCTCATGGGTTGCGGGACCGGGGCAGACTATCCTGCCCCTTGCCGCAGCATATATTGTGGCAGTTGTGTGGATCTTTGTCCTTAGAGGCCCCGTGAAACAATTCGCGGGAAGGATCACGCTGGATACCGGTCTGGCGGCTACAGGTTTCTTGGCATTTGCCCTGACCTATGGCTTCCCCCGCATGAGTTTCAAAGGCGTAGATGCCGCACTGGTGCCCAGGGTGTGGGCGAGCCTGTTGGTGGCGCTGGCCGTGGCCAGGCTTATCTGTGGACTTGCACGGAAGGACTCGCCTGATCCTGCAACCGGCAGACTGGACAAGGTGTCTTTGCTCATGGCCTTGCTTGCTCTGAAGTTCGTCGGCATTACGTGGGTAGGGTACTTCATCTCAGCCGGGCTGTTCGTGTTCATCTGTGGGTTACTGCTAGGCTATAAGAATCTTTTAAGCTTGGCGCTGGTTGCAGGGGGCTGGGTGGCCTTCTCGTACTTCATATTCTACAGGCTGCTGGCTGTTCCGCTACCCACGGGCCTACTGTTGACGGCTATATTCAGATGATGAGGCGGGAGGACGAGATATCGTGCAGGACTTGATCGGATTGTTGAAAGCAGCGGGGTCACTTATGAGTCTGCAACCGCTCTTTGTGTTAAGCATGGGCACTGTCTTAGGTATATTGGCAGGCGCGATGCCCGGGGTGTCCCCGTCGATGGGTGTTGCATTGATGGTTCCATTCACCTACGCAATGAACCCGTCGATGGCCCTGGTATTCCTATCGGCCATGTACTTGGCAGCCAACTACGGTGGTTCGATAACAGCGGTTACCATAAACACGCCGGGCACACCATCGGCAGTGGTGACTGCGTTTGATGGATATCCCATGGCCAAGAAGGGCAGAGCCGGGGAAGCGCTCGGGGTGTCGCTCGTGGCATCCGTTGTGGGCGGCGTTGTAGGTATTATCGTACTGATACTGTTTTCGGGACCCCTGGCCAGACTGGCGCTGAAGTTCTGGCCGGCTGAGTATTTCTCTCTGGCAGTGTTGGGCCTGTCTACCATTGCAAGCATGGGTGGGCAGAATGCTATGAAATGCGCGATTTCAGCAGTTCTGGGCCTTCTCATCTGCACAATCGGTATGGATTCTATCCTCGGCGTTAGCAGGTTCACTTTTGGAAACGTGAACCTTTTCGACGGGTTCGAGTTTATCCCCATGCTCATCGGTTTGCTGGCCCTCAGCGAGGTATTCACCGAGGTTGAGAAGTTCAATTTCGCAGCCGAATCAGTAGCCGGCTCTGCGAAGGCCAAATGGCCGTCGCTGGGTTACTACTGGAAGCTGCGAATGTCGATGCTGAGAGCGTCCTTAATCGGCACCATCGTTGGGATATTCCCGGGCGCAGGCGCCACAATAGCGACCTTCATCAGCTACGATGTGGAGAAAAGGGTGAGCCGTACACCGGAGGAATTCGGGGAAGGCATGCCCGAGGGGGTCGCGGCTGCGGAGGGTGCGAACAGCGCGTCTGTGGGGGGCGCTCTAGTACCCATGCTTACCCTGGGGATACCCGGCAGCGCAACTGCGGCGGTGCTCATGGGTGCATTGATGATACATAACTTGCAACCAGGGCCTGAACTTTTCGTGAAAAGCCCCGAGATCGTATACACACTTTTTGCTTCTCTTCTCATTGCCAATATTGTGCTGCTCATCCTAGGGCTCGCCGGCAGCCGGCTGTGGATCAACGTTACACGAGTCAGAAAAGAGATACTGTTTCCGCTGATATTCGCGTTCGCCATGATCGGCAGTTACGCTGTGAATTCGAGCATGTGGGATGTCATGGTATGCCTCGGATTTGGCATCTTAGGCTACATCTTAAAAAGATACGGATATCCTTTACCTCCCCTGGTGTTGGGCGTAGTATTGGGCGAGATGGCTGAGGTCAACCTGCGCAGAGCTGTGATGATGGCCGGGCCAACCGCCATATTCCAGCGACCTGGAAGCGTGGCTCTACTGGTGATCGCGGCATTGTCGTTCGCCATCCCCATGCTGCAGGCCAGAAAGGCAAAGCAACGGGCATGAGTGCGGGCTCAATGGCGCTGCAGAACCCGATCCTCCTCGTTCGGCTTGGCAGGGTTGTTTCGAGGAGGATTGTGCTAGGGGATTATCGCATCCTGCACAGTGCTATCTTTACACTTGTCGCTAGCCTTAACGGTCAGGGGAATCATAACGTTCCATTTGTCATGTTTACATTCGGGGCAGTCAATGCTGGTTACGCATCCGCATGAACTGCACTGAAGACGCCCATCGCGTCGAGACAGATACACCCTCCAAGCGTCTTCAGCGTTACACAGTGATTCTCGCCCCGGTTTTCATCAGGTCAGATAAACCCGTGCCCGGTCAATCTCAATAGCCTTTAGCCTTACCCCGTGCACACCGTCACTACCCCATTTATAGATTTTACTACCCATCAAGATACCAAAGGTAGACCGGTTTTATCAGTATTTATGAGGCTTTTTAGTTGTCAATCGGATTGGTTTTTAAGAAGGGTGCTGATTAGCTCTGCGCGGCTGCCTACATCATATTTTGAAAAAATATTTCTTGCGTGGGTTTTAACAGTGCTTTCACTGATAAACAAAGCCTGCGCTATTTCTCGATTGGATTCTCCGGACAAAATGTGCTGGAGAACCTCCTTTTCTCTGACAGTCAATTCTTCCAGTGTTTCCGTCTGCCGGATAACATCTATTTGCTGTGTTTTACTCATACCATCATAGACGGTAAGATAGATGTGATTCTTCAGCAGCATAACAAGGTGCCGGTTAAGCGAGGGCAGTATGAGTAGGGTGGCACATACAACGGTAAGTGCCATGACCGCTACCTCCGCACTGGAAAGCTGAACGGAGGTTATTGCTATGCCTAAGGCGTCACCGCTTAAGACGCCTAACACATTTGCAGAAAGCCCGATGCCGAACACCTTCACGGGATTTTCGGTGTAATCGAGCATTTCTCCGATGATGCTCCACCAAAACAGGTCAAAAATACCGCAGCCACCCAGCATCAGGGTGTTCACAACAAGATAATCAGGCGCGGTTCGCCCTAGCAGCATGAAGCTGATGAATGCTCCCATAATCATGGCTATGCCGGCATATAGAATCCTCGAACGCTTTGTCTTTACCGGCAAATTTCTGACAACAGCCAGTGCAATGATATATGGCACTGCCCAATACCAACTCACAAGACCTGTGAGATGACTAAAAGCAGGGTTTATAACTTGGTACATAAGGCCGGAATTGATCGTTATGATAAAGACGAACATTATGAGAAGCATCAGTGGTTTCTTTATGTCACCACGCGGTTTGTTTCCCATTCCCTCTTGCTCGCCATTCTCCGCGTGGGGCGGTAGCACCCAAAGGAACGCCATACCGGTTACAAGGCAAAACATAGAGAGGATAAGGCCAACAATAGATGACAAGTTTATGGCGACCACATTGACTGCAATCATAATAATATTGGAACAAATCAGGACATCTGCGCAGGTCTTGATACGCTCGTTTTTAGGTGTAAAGGCTTTCAGAAAATATCCCCAAGATGCCACTGCGCAGCCTGACACATACCCGCCAACAATTAACCCCAGTGTCCACAGCGTAGATGGGGCAAAACAGAATGGTATAGTTGCGATTAAGCATACACCCATACTGCCAAGAATAGTATGCTTTGCAGCTTTTGAAGACTTCACAAAATAGCCACAAGAGAACAGTCCTGCAAAATGCCCAACAATAGCTGCCAGTATGTAACCGGAGGCTTCC
>DUVA01000015.1 GCA_012841305.1 Bacillota bacterium
ACAATCCGTACAGGCTCACCCATGTCAAGAATGAAGACCTCGCCGCCCTTTCCCATGGCTGCAGCTTGGATTACCAGTTGGACAGCTTCAGGAATAGTCATGAAATAACGCACCATGTCAGGGTGAGTCACGGTAATGGGGCCGCCTCTCTTGATTTGCCGCTTGAACAGCGGGATGACGCTACCTCTGCTTCCAAGCACGTTCCCGAACCGAACAGCCATGAACTTGGTCTTGCTACGCTTCGCCAATGCCTGGATCAAGAGTTCTGCCGCACGCTTGCTGCACCCCATGACACTCATGGGGTTAACCGCCTTATCAGTAGAGATCAGCACGAATCTCTCAGCCCCATACCGGTCCGCAGCACTTGCCACATTCCACGTTCCAAAAACATTATTGTGGATCGCCTCTTCAGGGTTGGACTCCATCAAAGGAACATGTTTATGCGCAGCTGCATGAAATACCACATCAGGCTTGTACGATGAGAAGACCCAGTCAATTCTCTCGCTGTTTCTGATATCTGCGATTACCGGGACCGTATGGATCTCAGAGAAGGTTTCATGAAGCTCAATATTAACTTCAAATATGTCGTTCTCTCCATGTCCGAGGAGTATGAGGCTTTTCGGATTAAACGCGGCGACTTGTCTTGAGAGTTCCGTGCCGATAGACCCTCCGGCACCTGTGACAAGCACTGTTTTACCTGACAGGTACCTGCCTATCTCCTCCAGGTCTGCTTTCACTTCTTCTCTTCGTAAGAGGTCCTGTATCTCTATAGCCCGAATTCGGCTGACATCCAACTTACCGTTAAGGAGCTCATATACGCCAGGTATAGTCAGGACTTTCACGCCCAATCCATCGCACGAACGGACTACTTGTCGCACGACCGTTCCCGGAACGGAAGGCATGGCTATTATGATCTCTTCTACACCATGGGACGCGACAAGATCAGGAATACTCTCTGTAGTGCCCAGCACTCGATAACCTGCGACAATGTATCCCTGTTTGGACTGGTCATCATCGACAAACCCGACAATCTCCTGGCCTACCTCAGGATGAGACCTCAGCTCCCTCGCCACAATAACCCCGGCTTCACCTGCGCCTACTATTAGGATCTTGCGAGCCTTTGCAGATGCAGCTTGCTCCAGGCCTGCTCTGGCCATTTGATTAGCTGCAGTGACATAGTTGGCCCACTCTCGCCTCACTCTCATGAAAAGGCGGATACCGCCTGTTAAGAATATGTTCAAAGACCAGGCCATGAATATGATGCTCCGAGGGAAACCTGTGGGCTGTAGTGTGTGAAGGAGCAGATAGTCAAGAACTGACGCGACAGTCCCTGCAAGGGCAATCACCAATGCCTCCCTGACACTTGCGAACTGCCAGAGACGGCTATACAGTCCGAATATGTAATAGATGAAAAGTCGAATGATCAAAAGACCGGGCAGCCTCCCTATTACAGTGTGCGAATAAGGAAGCGCCCGAGACATGCTGAATTCAAAGCGAAGGAGCAATGCCAAAGCAAAGCTTATCAACATACATGCTACGTCACCAAGGACAAGGCCGTACTTCTTAATCTTGTAACCCACCCGGCGTTTCGCCTCCACAGGTTGTCGAATTTTGTCAGGAAGTTGACGGTTCAGCGACACGACAATGTGACCGGTATGTGAGACTGTAATTCGCCACATGCGCGCTAAACTCCTTCATCCTCCTCCGTAAGGGAGTTCACATCAGATTATCCCAATTAATTCCCCACTTAGTTGCTTCATGGCAGGAATATGGATGGAATTGGTGAAGATATGTGGTATAGTTTGCCGAATTGCGCCATTTTGTACTTCCTTAGAATGAGAGGATAAGTTATGTGTCGAAAAATACTGCCCGTGATTTGGGTTCTAGTTTTTGTGATGATCTTGTTACCAATTGGCGACCGCCTATGTCTTGCAGAAACTGACAACCCTACATATTCTGCAAGCTATGAATACATCGTAACATCCGGGGACGTGCTGGAAATCGCTGTTTGGGGTCATCAGGACTTATCGGGCACAGTTACAGTTAACGAACACGGGAATATATCATTGGCAGGGCTTCCCGAAGAGATCCACGTTCTGGGCATGACGGTCTCAGAAGTTCAAGCAAGCCTTACTGAGATGCTTGCCTATTACTTAAGGAATCCAATAATCTCCGTAACACTCAGGGAGACCAGAGTGATACGAATCACTGTTATAGGATCTGTACGTTCACCCGGAGTGTATTCTTTTCGCTCAAAACCCACTCTTATCGGTGCCCTTGCCTCAGCCGGCGGGTACATATCCGAGGCGGACCTAACACGGGTAAGGATTACCAGAATGGGCACAATGGCTTCAACTTCCAATACCCGGTCCGAATCGATAATCGTCGACATAGACAAAGTACTGACCGGCGAGAAAGAGATACCATCCGAGTATGGCTTCGTCCTTAACGACGGAGACATTGTCTATGTTCCTGAAAGAGCCAGAACCGTATCCGTCCTCGGCGAGGTCCAGAGGCCCGGGGTGTACACTGTGGACACCAAAGGAGAAGGGACAAGCGTATTTGACATTATCGCAGCTGCAGGCGGCCCCGGCATTAACGCTGACACCGGTTGTGTCAGAGTTACGAGAAGCAAGGACCAAACAGCGTGCACCACAGAGATAGACCTGGACACATACGACGGCACATTCAGACTGGTGCCGGGTGACGTAATTTATGTGCCTCGAGCAATCAGAGTTCAAGTGCTGGGGCAAGTGAAGAGTCCCGGAAGCTATCAACTGAAAGCGAAATCTACCCTTATCCATGCCATAGCTCAGGCAGGTGGCACGCTGGATTCAGCGGACACCGCCTGTATTTCACTGCATAGAGCAGGAGGCGAAGAAGGGGGAGTTTTTGTCTTTGACCTTGACCTTGCCCTCAGCGGCAAACTGCCTAGGGAGAAATTGATCCTTGAGGATCAGGATACAATTATCATTCCTGAGCTTGTCCGGGAAGTCTCAGTCCTCGGAGCTGTGAACCGGCCCGGGGTCTATAGAATTCATAAGGATGCCCGTATCCTGCAAGTCTTAGCCCAAGCAGGAGGAATATCCGAAGACGGGGATGGCGCGTCAGCAGTTCTCACCCGTAGACTCCAGTCCGGAGAGACTGAGCGCCTTAGGATCGATTTGGAAGAGCTTCAAAGCGCAGCAGGGGAAAAAGAGAACCTTCTTGTCCATAGCGGTGACATTATTTATATTCCCCGGGCTGTAACCGTGATGGTGCTTGGTAAGGTAAAGGGTCCTGGGACATACGCTCTCGGATCAACAGGCAGACTCATGGACGCCCTGTCCCGGGCAGGAGGAATCTTACCTGACGGAGATCAAAGAAACGTAACACTGACACGCAACGGAAACGGCAGGCAAGAAGTAAGAGAATTCGATATCAGAGCAATCATGGCAGGCGCAAGCGAGCTCAATATAGGCCTTCTGGACGGGGATATCATTTTCGTGCCTGACCTTGTCCGTGAAGTCTCTGTCATGGGAGAAGTCGCACGTCCCGGGGTCTATGGAATAAGGGATGACACCACCCTTCTAGAGTGTCTGGCGCAAGCAGGTGGAATTACTGAAATGGGGGATGCCACCGCTGTTCGCATCACAAGACACGATGAAGACGGAACCCCTACCACATACACGATTAATACGGACCATATTAATGCCGAGACTGATACGGCACTCCGGCCTGTGGCGCCGGGAGATATCATTTACGTGCCCCGGGCCATAGCCGTGCAGGTACTGGGAGAAGTGGCAAAACCCGGCCTGTACCGCATGAAAGCAGGTAGTCGCCTGTCAGATGCTGTAGCTCTTGCAGGCGGACTCAAAGACGACGCCGACGGTGAGCGGGTTGTAATCACAAGCAGGTCTCCGTCTGCCGATATGGCACACGCAAGTACCGGCCATGACACACTTGCCGGTAAAGACACAAGCGCTTACGTAAACGACGCAGTGCGCACTGTGGACATAACCCAAGTTCTTATGGGCAGCAACCTTTCAGACAATATCTGTCTTCTTCATCAGGACACTGTCTTCGTTCCGAAGCTCAGCCGAGAAGTGGTTGTTGTCGGCGAAGTACTACGGCCGGGCCTCTACAGGCTTCCGAGAGGCGCGAAACTGACGGATGCTTTGGCTGTAGCAGGAGGGCCCACAAAGCGTGCTGCATTAGAGGCTGTATGCATATTTAGAGAAGGTCGAGTTACCGATGGCCAGCAAGTAATCCTCGGCCACGATAATCTGTTTTTCACAGGCAAGGCAGAAGATAACCCTCCTGTGCAGGGACAAGACATCGTATACGTGCCCTCCACAACGAAACTTGAATGGGAGCGGATATTTTCGTTCCTGTCCGGCCTTAAGCTGATTAAGGACTTGTTCCTAAGGTAGGAGAGATAAGCTGGAAATGGATGAGATGGATTACGAAATTGATCTCATGGAAATGCTGCGAGTATTGGCGAGAAGAGGATGGCAGATTGCGGCTTTTGTGGTAATCTGCATGGTAGTAGCCTACTTCGTGAGTTCCAACATGACCAAGATCTATAGGGTTACTACGGTGATTATGGTAAGAAGCGACTCTGCGGTGATGTCTATCCCATTTCTTCAGGATGCGGCAGGCCCTTCATCAGGGGATATGCGAAACTATGTCGAGTCTCTGAAGAGCCGTACGCTTACAGAAGCTACCTTAAGCCGCTTAGGGTGGCTGGAATCGTCGGAAGAGCAAAAGGTGAGAGCATGGCAGAACAGCCTGTCAGTTCAACAGGTTCAAGGGACTGACATAGCCAGGCTGTCAGTGGAAAGCAATAATCCAGAGAAAGCAGCTGTCTTCCTTAACACGCTGGTAGAAGAGTTTCAAGAACGTACTCAGCAAATGAATCAGGAGTCTGCCAAAGCGGCGAGAGACTTTATTGGGCAGCAACTGGTAATCTCCGAAGAGCGCTTGAAAGAATCTGAAAATGCGCTTCTTGGTTACAAAGAGACAGAGGGAGTAGTAGAACCGTCAGCTGAAACCAAAGCCAGGATTGAAAGACTCGCTGGCATAGAGCAGCTTTTGTCCCAAACTGAAGTAGAACTCCAAGCGGCTGATTCTGAACAGCAAAAGCTCCATGAGATTGCAAGGGAAATCGATCCCACACTTATTACGTCCACGACTATAGTCAACAACCCCTTGGTTCAACAACAGAAATCAATACTGGCCCAACTCGAGATAGATTTGGCTGCTGCACTTGAGCAGTATACGGAGAATCACCCTACTGTAATCGGGCTTCGAGCTC
>DUVA01000134.1 GCA_012841305.1 Bacillota bacterium
CAAATAAGTTAACCTAAGCGGAGAGATACCCAAGCTGGCTGAAGGGGAAGGTTTGCTAAACCTTTAGGCGGTGCAACAAACCGCGCGGGGGTTCGAATCCCCCTCTCTCCGCCATTTCTATTGAGGTGTCTTGTTTTCGACCACCGCAACCTGGATCAGTGGTCGAAAATCAACCACATTTCTTGCTAGCCATCCCAAGATGACAGAATAACTGCCACCTAATTGTTTACAACAAGCGAAAAAGCGCAAATTCTCAGTGAAGGTGGTCGAGTTTCGACCACCAAAAGCCTGATCGGTGGCAGAAATCCAGGCACGGTTTTTTTCGGGACTCTCGGGGTGTACGATTTTCGACCACATATTTTAAAAAGGTGACAGAAAAACAGGCACCTTTTCGAAAAGTGTGGTAGATTTTCAGGCAGTGAGCCCCAGGATTCGCTTAGGAATGTGCAAGTTTCTGCACGGGGTGGTAGAAAAGCGGGCACCAAATCCAAAAATGTGCCAGAAAATCATGCACCTGACCCGGCTCAGGTGGTCGAATTCCAGGCACTCCAAAGCGCGCCTCCGAAACTGTGGTCGAAAACCAGGCACTGAAACGAAAAACATGGCCGAAAATCGACCACCCCCAGAGAATTGGTGGCAGAAAAGCTTCCACTTGACCGAGGCAGGTGGTCGAATTCCAGGCACTCTAGAGTTTGCGTCTGAAAGTGTGGTCGAGAATCAGGCACTGAAACGAAAAATGCGGTCGAGAATCGACCACTTCGTAGGTGGACGACATAATGAACCAGATAGGCTAATGACAAAGAGACGATAGCCCCCACCTATTGAAGGCGGGGGCTATTTGACGCTTACCCTTTATGTCTTTAGCCCTAAAGAATTGACCGTCTCGCCGGAAGAATCACCCGAGTCTAGTTTGCTATCAGGCATATTCCAAACCAAAGCAGCCAAGCGCGACAGCATCGCCTGCCGCCTCTCAATACCAGTAGAATCCCAACTATCGAAAGCAATCAAGTGTTCTACGGCACGGTTAAGCTGTGTATCTACCCCTACCCTTGGCTTCTCAACAAGAGAACGGGTCAAAAGATATGAAGATTGCCGGTAGCCTGGCATTTTCCTTTCGTAAAGATCGTTGGAAACAGAAGTGTTTATCGTTTTTTCCAGCAGGGTAAGGTTCCCCAGCTTCCTAACATAATCATCATATTGTTCCTTTTTATCAAACCGTTCCTTGACCGTGCCCGTGGGCGTCTGCGGCAAAATATGTTCTACGTCAACAGTCGAAGCAATGTACTGGTCAAGATTCGCATGGGCCGGGTTGCTCCAGGCCTGTTGTTCTATATACTGAGTCAATTTAGCCAGGATATAGCGCATTCGATACTTTTGAATGTGAGTCTCTGTTAATTGCTGGAAGGCAAAGTCAAATGCTGCCCGCCTATTTGCCAGATCCGAGGCAAATTTCTCCTGAATGAATTGGTCCAATGACTTCTGCTCATTAACTTGACGCAAATCAGTAGACCAGACAGCAAAATTACGCTCAAAGGTTCGAGTGGGTTCCCGGGTGATAATATAGCAGAAAAACAAGTTTTCGATGGAGTGGCATAATTGTGAGAACAGCTCCGGGGGAAGATGGCGACCCGCGAGCAGCAAAATGAAATGCTGGCGTGCTGCTCCACTGAGAAGTGTAAGGTTCTTGAGATAGGGATTGACCGCTCCCGTAACATCTTTGCCGCTCAGGAAGTTGGACCACGCGGAAGCACATTCAATCAGCATCTTCACAAATTCCAAGGGTTGATCATCCAGCCCGGTTACCTTTGTATTCTTTGTAAACCAGTCATAGATATCATCTTCCCTTAAAGGTTTCCTTGAATCCAGTTCATAGTGAGCCATAATAAAATAGCGTAGGAAACGCAGTGGTTTTTCACCGCAACCATCCAGTATTCTGACTAAGTCTGCCCAGCGCTGCTTAAGCGTGGGATACTCGTCTTGAGATGTTTTCATAAACAGCAGGTTTTTGAGGAGATCCATGGCGTTCAGACCCACGCCCCGGTCGTTGATAGTTTCGAAAACCTTCAGGGCATTGGTGAGGGAGGGAGTAATAATCCGAATCAGCTTTACCCTCTTGGTAAAAGTGGCATAGAAATGCTTCAATTTTCTTGGCGAGGCGCTAAAGTTTTCCCGTAAAAATCCTAAAATATCGTAGTAGGCGGAACAGATACGCTCAACCGAAGATGATCTCTGGGTGAAACTGTCCAGGTTCTCAGGCTCATCTACGATTTTTCTAAGGATGCCTTTGCTGTCGTCGTACTGCAGAACAAGGCGATGCCTGCGTTTCTCATTTCCGTAGTCATCGACAGAGGCAGACTCAATCTGATGCAACAGAGTGTCCATAGGTGTCTCGTTGAACTCAAGTAGCATGTCTCGGATTGCACATAGAACTAGGTATATCGTTGTCATACGCTGCTGCCCATCAATTAGGCTATAAGTGCCGTCATCTGCCCTGCAGACTACGATGCTGCCTAAAAAGTATTCTGCACCTTGCATGAACTGCCCATCTTCATCATAGAATTCATCTTGAACATCTTGGAGCAGCTTCTCAACTTGTGGGCGTTCCCACACGAATTCTCGCTGAAAATCCGGAACCGTATAGAAATTCTTGTACAGCTCATCAATGGCGAGGTCGTTTGATTCAATCTTGAAATTCTCCTGTGCCATTTCGACTCCTCCAAGATCAGTTTGATGGGATCGTATTTCTTCTCTTTTTTACACGGGGTCGGGGAAAATGATAACAATCCAGTGTATGACAAGGTTTCTTTTAGGGTCCGACGACAGTTTTCCCATCAGTTGCAGGCCTTTTTAAGCAAAGAGTATGCTTCGCTATCTTTAACGCGCGGGTTCTCTTCTGCATAATCAAAGGCAGTCTTGCCTTCATTCGACTTGAGCTTGCCATCAGCCCCGACATCGAGCAGCACCTCGATAACTTCAGGGTTATCGTTATATCTTGCTGCGTTCATCAGCGGCGTCAAACCCCCTTCGCCTGTTGTACCGGATTTGATGTTTTTTGCTATCTCTGCCTTGATATTTTCAAGAGTGAGGAGGTGCAGCATGGGATAAATATACGTGTTCCATTTGCTTTCGTGTCTCGCATTAACTTCAGCGCCGGCTGCTATCAACGCCTTGATAACATCAGGTTCTTGGCTAAATGCTGCAGCACCCATCAGAGGTGTCCAACTATTATCGTCTCTAGCATTGACTTCAGAGCCTGCTGCAACAAGCACCTCCACAATCTCAGGGTTACGGGCAAGTATCGCAGCCATCATTAAAGGTGTCATACCTAGTTCGTTTCTTGCATTGACCTTGGCGCCACCGGCGATCAACGCGCCAACAACCGTGGGAGAATCGGAATATATCACTGCATGTTCCAGCGGTGTCCAGCCGTTATCGTCTCTTGTATTCACTTCTGCTCCTGCTGTTATCAACGTCGTTATGATTTCGGGGCATTTATTGAGTTTTGCAGCGATCATCAGGGGTGTTGTGCCTTCCGAATCTTTTGCATTCACTTTAGCGCCTGCTTCTATCAATGCATTGATAACCCCGGGGTTATCAGTGTATAGTGCAGCCACCATTAGCGGTGCCAGGCCGCCTTCTTCTTTTGCGTTCACTCTAGCGCCTGCTGCTATTAATACCTTGACGACCTCTAGGTTTGCCCAGGGATGCGCCACCGCATCTATTAGCGGTGTAAAACCTTCTCTGCTTTCCGCGTTGACGTCGGCGCCTGCTGCTATTAGGTCGCGCACCTCGGCTGCGGTCCACCAAGGATTGAAAGGCAGCAAAGAAGGGGCAGCCTCAGTGATCAAACAGGGAAACAGAGCAAAAACCAGCATGCTAAAGATGAGGATTCTCTTCATTGTTATCTCTCCTTCTCACACAATAAGACATCTTTGCTTATTTCTCAGTAGGATCCGAAGCAGATAGGGTTTCCACTGTGGCCGGACTGACATCGCGCCCGCTTTCGACGGTGTCTCTAAGGGGATCTGCTCAACTACTTCCCTGCGATTTTGCGCTGGGCACGACATATGTCTGTAAAATTCTATATAAGTTGTAAATTAGTTCTGCAGAAATTCCGGGATTCCTGCTTGTTCAAAGGCCGAAAAACCCGGTCTCTTTCACGTCATAATCTCTGTGCCTTCCCCTGCCATTTATAGGATAGTTATGCTCGTAGGTACACGACATTATGTTGAAAGGACTGTCTTAAGCAGATATTGAAGACGTCTCCTTTTATACCCCCGCAGGCTTAAGTCTATGTCAAAAGTTGGTCCCCGGGTTGCTTGACATAGTAGTAGGAAAACAACGGTCTTTTTCGGTGTAATTAGACGTTCTAGAACAGATATCCTTTTTGGTTTGCCCGGCATGTTTGCTGAGCCGAAGGGCTGAAAGAAGTCCTGTCGCCTAACCAGCGGGAAGACCACCCGTATGCAATAGCGTCGCCGGTAACGGCGGAGTCTGAAGGAGGCTGAAGGGGGAGCACGGATTCATGCTGAGGGAGTCAGACCTTTCTGAATTTCGCAATATTGCGCCCTATTTGCACGCCAATTGTAGTATGATAGTACTGTCGGTAGCGACAACTGGCTAGCAAAGCCAAGTCCTTGCTGCCGAAGGCTTTCCAGAGTAGATGGGGCGGGTAGATTGGGCCCAGTCGGGCGATTGGGAGGGGTGTCATTGGCTGAGGCCGCCGATGCGCATCTGGGTAGAGCTATCTTGAGCCATCCCGCGTTTCCCAGGGCAAGCAGGTACGATCCGCTATGGATCCTGCAAAACAGCATGGGCATGAATGTCCTTTGGCTGACTGAATGGCTCACGAATGCGGTCGATCTTAGGCCTGAGGTGAGAGTTCTGGATCTCGGCTGCGGGAAGGGTATCTCCAGCGTATTCCTGGCGAAGGAGTTCGGAGCACGCGTCTGGGCCGTTGATCTGTGGGACGGACCCGAGAAGACCTGGAAACATTCGAAATCGTTCGGAGTGGACCATCTTGTCGTCCCCGAGAAAGGCGACGCGCGGAATCTGCCTTTCGTGGATGGGTTCTTCGATGCCATCCTATGCATAGACTCTTACATCTACTTCGGTACGGACG
>DUVA01000135.1 GCA_012841305.1 Bacillota bacterium
ATGGCAGATTGTGACCGGATGCATCCAGGAGGCGCTAAAGGGGTGCGACGCTCGCAGCGTCCAAGGTGTGGGGTTGTCCGGGCACGGGCCGTCCCTTGTGGCAGTGGACTCGAACGGGGATCCGGTGTCCAACACAATAACTTGGATGGATCCCAGGCCTCTCATGGTTGAGGACTGCCGGAATGCCAATAACGGACCGTCTTTTGAGGCAACCGCCAGGTGGATACATAAGCAACTCGAAAACGCCGGCAAAGGTGAGGCGCGGGAAGGCGCTGTCCGCGTGCTGCAACCCAAGGATTACGTGGGGTTAAGGCTTACAGGTGAAATGCGGATGGACTCGTCTTCCGCGTCATGCATGAGGTGGTTCCTGGACGATACAGGTGACATTACCACACCGGATCCTGTCGGAAGGCTGTTTCCAAGAGTGGCGGATCCATGGGAAGCTATCGGACAGGTAACTCAGGAAGCGTCGGAAGCGATCGGCCTTCCTCAGGGGATACCGGTGGCTGCAGGGAGTATCGATGCATTTGTCGAGGCCCTGGGTGCAGGTGTGATCGAACCCGGATTGATCTGCGATTCCACCGGGACGTCCACATGCGTATCCATGGTGGCCTCTGACGCATGCAGCTTACAGGCTGTAAAACATGTGATTCCAGGCGAAAGGCTGATAGTCTCGCCGGTATCTTATAGTGGCGGATGTCTCGCTTGGGCTATGTCTTGCTTGTTTCCCGAAGTGTATCTCGGTGAGCATGATTGGAGCGGGACGGTTGCCGAGGCATTTGACAGGACAGAGCCGGGAGCGTCCGGGCTTGTGTTTCTACCGTATCTTGTGGGTAAACGCAGTCCTGTTGCGGTTCCTGAAGCGACAGGCGCGTTCCTGGGGCTGCGTCCTGAGCATACATCTTACCATATGCTCCGTGCAGTGCTGGAAGGTTGCACGTATGCGATGTGCCGCAGTATGGAGGCGTGGAATGATTCCGGGAACGCGACCGAGATCAGGGCTGTAGGAAACGGCGCAAGGCATCCCGGTTGGCTGAAAATGAAGGCAGATGTGTTGAGCCTGCCGGTAGCTGGCATGGAAGTCAAAGAAGGCACTGTCTTAGGTGCTGCGATCCTCGGTGGGATTGCTGCGAAGGTGTTTGGCAATGCCAAGGAAGCTGTCGAGACCGTAGTCTCAATAGATAATGTGTTCATGCCTGAAGGGACAAAGGGCGATGGATACAGGCGCGGGTACGCCGCATTCTGCAAGGCGGAAGATGCTTTGGAGGGCTTTTGGCGCGGCGAGGAAGCGACGAAGGCCCTTGAGTCTTGATGGGAGGTTGCGTTTGTGGGGTTGCGAGTAAGGCATCTACCTAAAGGAATACAGTTGATAGCAGTAGGCATGTTGCTTTGGGGATTCGGATACGGTCTCCATTCATACATGTTTCCTGTATACCTCCGAAACATAGGATGCACCCCACAGGAGGTAGGGTTCGTCTTCTCAATATCCATGGCAGTGATGGCAGCGTCAAGCATACCCGGGGGAATTCTGGCAGATGCGTATAACAGGAGAAAGGTAGTCCTCATGTCGTGGATAATGGGTGTGCCGTCTGTAATCCTGTATTACTTTGCAAGGGATTGGAAAACGGCTGCTTTGGGGATTGCGCTTTACTCCGGGTCGATGCTGGGCTACCCTGCTCTGAACGCATATGCAGGCGCCATTTCTCCTGAAGGCGAGTCAGGCCTGGCATTCGGATTGATAAGCGCAGGATTTTCAGGCGGAATGATAGCCAGCCCGCTCCTGGCAGCGTATCTTGCTAACATTTGGCCTCTTCAGAACCTGTTCATCCTCTCATTTGTGTTCTTCGCTGCCGCATGCTGTGTTATTGCTCTCCTGCCTCCCGAACCGGAACACACGAGCGCAGCAAGTGTTTCCACATACTCAAGTCTTGTTGCAGACAGGCCGTTCATGCAGTTTATTCTTGTTTACTCACTTTGCGCTTTTGCCTTCTACATGGTGCAGCAGATCATACCTCAATACCTCAGTGATGTGCGCCATACAAGCATAAGCATTGTGAGTCTTTTGGGCTCTTTGATGTCTCTCGGACAAACGCTGATAACCATTGTCGTCAGCCGAATGGCGGATCGCAGAGGAATCCTTGTGGCTGTTGGCGTGAACGCAATGGTCTTTGTCGCGTCCATGTTGTGTTTCATATCTATTCCCGGCCAGGTTGCGGTGGTCATGTGCCTCTTCCTCTTAGGCGGTTTCATGGCAGGCCACGGCGTGGCATTTGCAGGAGTCGGAGAGATCCTGGGTAAAGGCGCAGACGGAAAGGCTTTTGCCCTTTTCAACCTGGCGACATGGGGGATGTCAATAGTAGGGCCTTATCTGGGAGGGCTCCTCTATTCTTTCTCAGGAAACATGCCGTTTTATGTGGCTTCACTTCTTCTGGTAGTCGGGGGATTAATGCTAATTAGGCAAGGATCTACTATACATGTTGTCAAGGAGGTGCTGGAGAGGCAAGGATAATCGTGGCGAACCAAATAATACTCTACTAAAAATGTATGGAAAGGGAGAGACGAAATGCGAAAATCCACACTGGTTATTGCTTTGTGTCTGACGTTTGTGCTTTTGTGCTCGATGTGCTTTGCAGAGACTGCGAAACCCGCAGGCAAGGTTGTCCTCACTGTAAAAGGACCCATTGCCACAACCAATGCTGAAGCAGGGTTCGAATTTGATCTGGAGATGCTCGAAGGCCTCGGAATTACTGAGTACAAGGTCAAGGATCCGTGGCTGGGCAACAAGACATACGCCGGCGTAACCATTGCGAAGGTACTGGAGTACGTAGGCGCGCCTGAAGAGATTGCTGAAGTTGCAGTTGTTGCAAAAGACGGCAAAGAGGTCATCATTAAGGGTGAGGATGTTGCGAAGTACGAGATCATGCTTGCCACAAAAGACGGCGGTAAGGCAATAGGGTCAGGGCTCGGCGGCCCGGTCAAGCTGGTTTTCCCGTATGATGATCACGAGGGTCTTGATAAGGAATATCCGAAAGAGAACTGGAACTGGTTTGTCACCACTATTGAAGTGAAGACGAAATGAGTAGCGGCAAGCAGCATCATAGGATCCTGTTGCTGCTGCTATTGGCATTAATCATAGTCTGGCCGCAGGCAGCGCCGGCAATCGGCGCTGCCGGGCTCGAGCAGCAG